>JBATHL010000608.1:0-6678 GCA_049666745.1 Gammaproteobacteria bacterium | reverse complement strand
CCCCCGAAGCAAGTAGTGACTTCAGGTTTTGATCCAGCGTCTGCATACCAACGTTCTGCCCGGTCTGAATAGCCGAGTACATTTGTGCTACCTTATCCTCTCTGATCAGGTTACGAATCGCCGGCGTACCGATCATGATTTCATGCGCGGCAACGCGCCCACCACCAATTTTCTTCATCAGCGTTTGTGAAATTACGGCTTTCAAAGATTCCGATAACATCGATCGCACCATCGCTTTTTCAGCCGCCGGGAACACATCGACGATCCGGTCTATGGTTTTTGCGGCAGAACTGGTGTGCAAGGTGCCGAATACCAGGTGCCCGGTTTCGGCCGCCGAAAGCGCCAGACGAATAGTTTCGAGATCACGCATCTCGCCCACCAGGATAGTATCCGGATCTTCTCGTAGCGCCGAGCGTAAGGCTTCGTTGAAACCCAGGGTATCGCGGTGTACTTCGCGCTGGTTGACCAGGCATTTCTTGCTCTCGTGAACAAATTCGATTGGATCTTCCACGGTCAGGATATGGCCATACTCACTATCATTCTTGTAATCGACCATGCCCGCCAGGGTGGTAGATTTGCCGGAACCGGTTGGTCCGGTAACCAGCACTATGCCACGCGGATACTCGGAAATTTCCTGGAAGATCTTTGGTGCGTTCAAATCTTCCAGGCTCAGGATTTTCGACGGGATGGTTCGGAATACGCCACCCGCACCCCGGTTGTGATTGAACGCATTTACGCGAAAACGTGCCAGACCCGGAATTTCAAACGAAAAGTCGGTTTCAAAAAATTCTTCGAAATCCTTGCGCTGCTTATCACTCATGATGTCATAAATCATGTCGTGCACCTGTTTATGATCCATTTCCGGAACATTGATGCGACGAATATCCCCATCGACACGTATCATTGGCGGTAATCCCGCCGACAGGTGTAAATCGGAAGCGCCCTGTTTGACGCCAAAAGCAAGGAGTTGAGCAATATCCATGAAGTTTCCTTATATCGTTTTTACAGGTTTTGTTTATTCATGGCGGGTTTTAACTTTCGCCCGCTAGCAAACGGATTATAATCGGGGCTTCGCTATAGCCTTGTGTTAACAGATGACTATAGTAAAAAATACAGAAAAACCTATGAAGAACATCGAAATAAATCTAAATCAGGTTCGCGCGCAAATTGCAGAGGCTGCACTCGCCTGTAACCGTGATCCGGATTCAATTCTGCTACTCGCCGTAAGCAAGCGAAAGCCATCCAGTGATATTCGTTGCGCATGGCAGCTGGGGCAGAGAGATTTCGGAGAAAATTACCTGCAGGAAGCCCAGCAAAAAATGCAGGAATTGGAAGATCTCGACATTCGCTGGCATTTTATCGGCGCAATTCAATCCAATAAAACCCGCAACATCGCCGAGGCCTTCGACTGGGCGCATTGCATCGATCGCGTTAAAATCGCCCAGCGTCTCAGTGCTCAGCGTCCATCAAATCTGGCCCCGCTAAATGTATGTATCCAGATCAATGTTGACCATGAGACGAGCAAAGCCGGCATCGACCTAAGCGAGTTGCCCGAACTTGCGCAGGCGATTTACCAGTTACCCGGTATTCGCTTGCGCGGATTAATGACCATACCGGCACCACGGGAAACATTCGCGGAACAACGTGCCAGTTTTGCCCGGCTGGCAGCGGCCATGTCTTCGTTGCAGCAACAGGGAATTGCCTGTGATACCTTGTCGATGGGGATGACGCATGACATGGCAGCCGCGATCGCTGAAGGCTCGACACTGGTCAGGATTGGTACCGCGATCTTTGGAGAAAGAGATTGAATCAAAAAATTGGCTTTATCGGCGCAGGCAACATGGCAGCCAGTCTGATCGGTGGACTAATCGCTAACCAGCATGACGCAAAGCAAATAACCGCCTGTGACGTAAACAGCGAACAATTAGAGCAATTGCATGAGCGTTACCAGGTAGAAACTTCGACCGACGCACTTGCCTGCGCACACAGTGCCGAAGTGGTCATACTGGCGGTCAAGCCGCAGGTAATGCGCGAAGTCTGCACAGAACTTTCCGCTTTGCCGCCAAACCCGGGACAACTATTCATCAGCATCGCTGCCGGCGTACCCACAGATGCGATCAACAACTGGCTGGGGGGCGAAAGAGCAATCGTCCGCTGCATGCCCAACACCCCAGCCTTGCTGCAACTTGGCGCCACCGGGCTGGCGGCTAACGCGCAGGTAAACAGTGCCCAGCGGGAATCTGCCGAACACATTATGCAGGCGGTCGGTATCAGCCTCTGGGTCGATGCCGAGTCCGACCTTGACGCGGTAACCGCGATCTCCGGTAGCGGCCCGGCTTACTTTTTTTATTTCATCGAGTTGCTCGAAGCGGCCGGGGTCAAGCTCGGATTGCCCCGGCAGACCGCCGCGCGCCTGGCACGGCAGACCGCGCTGGGCGCCGCGACCATGGCGCATGAAGATGACGTAGTCAAATTGCGTGCGCAAGTGACTTCCAGGAAAGGTACGACTGAACAGGCAATTCTTTCGTTTCAGCACGACCGGCTGGACCAGCTGGTCACCAATGCCACCGCGGCCGCGCACAGGCGTTCGCTGGAGCTGGCACAGGAATTAACCAACGACTATTAATCCGGCGACGAAGTACATCGTATTCAGGGCTTCAAGAATGCGCCAGATCAAGGCGCAGTTTGCAGCCAAGGGTTGTTCCCTTGGCAAAAGCTGCACCAAAAGTAGGCGCTTTAGGCGACGCCGAGATGGCGCATTCTTGAAGCCCCTATCTCTTTGATGTTAATTAAGTAAGGCCAACGCGTGTCTGACCACAGGCGGCGTTTTGATGCCTTGCTGCGGGCAGACACGCGATGGCTGAATACGATATACTTCGTCGCCGGGTTAATAGGTACAGGCGATATGGGTTCCGGGTATTTGATATCACCGTTAATGCTGGTCATTAACACGTTATTCGATTTATACATTTTACTGGTATTACTGCGCTTTTTATTACAGATGTTACGCGCTGATTTTTATAACCCGGTATCGCAGTTTATCGTCAAGCTGACGACTTATCCGCTAAAAATGTTGCGTCGTGTTATCCCCAGCGTTGGCGGACAGGATACCGCGGCAATCGTGTTATGCCTGGTGCTGATTTATGGAAAGTTCCTGTTTTTGCGTTTACTGTCGATCCCGGCGGTACAGATCGGCGGGGTTATGGCGCCACTCACCGGGGTCAGTTATGCTGGCTTGCTGGTGTTTTGCATTGCCGACCTGATTGCGCTGATACTAACCGTGTTCCTGGTAGCGGTCATTATCCAGGTTATTCTGAGCTGGATAAGCCCCGGTCAATACAACCCTGTCATCGGGCTGGTGCACAAGCTTTCCGATCCGGTACTCAAGCCAATACGTAAATTGATTCCATCACTGGGCGGACTCGACCTGTCGCCGCTGTTTGCCACCCTGGCGTTGCTGGTCGCCAAAATGCTAATCGTGCCGCCAATCGTCTATCTCGGCAATTTTTAGCGATCGCTGGCTGTTTCAGCCAGATGGCGAGCCTGAATAAACTCACTGTGTGAAATGTAAAGCAAATCGGCAACCTGCCGTATTAAGTGCTCTTCGTAGTGGTCTTTCTCGCCATCGGCATAGACCATATGCCACATCATCTGGATGACCCGCAACTTCATTGCGTGATCGTAATGCTGGTTGATCAGGCGGGTAATATGCTGGATCGAAACCAGGCGATCAGCATCCGCCTCGGCCTGCTCAAGCAAGGCATCCAGTTCCTCCACGGACAGTTCGAATTGTTGCTCGAGCAACTGCCTCAGCCTTTGCCGTTCGGATTGCTCGACACTGAAATCGGCCCGGGTCACTTCGACCAGTAATACCGCCGTCGCGACCCGTAGTGTGTGCTCCAGGTCTACAGTACTTATCTCGACAGTTTCGATAGTCAGGAATTTAAGCAGAATTTTTTTCATAGGGATTATTGATTGCAAACTCGATCGTTTTATGCAAAATCTATCGAATAGATCAATAAATTTTAACTATTATGACCCTGACCGAACTTCGATACATTGTCGCCGTTTCGCAAAAGAACCATTTCGGGAAAGCGGCCCAGGCCTGTTTCGTGAGTCAGCCTACCCTAAGTATCGCGATAAAGAAACTGGAAGAAGAACTGGGCGTGCGTCTGTTCGAGCGCAGCTCAAAAAACGAGATTCGCATCACCGAAATTGGACAACAGGTGATCAACCAGGCCTATATCGTACTGCAGGAAGCACAGATACTGATCGAAATCGCTCAGCAGGGAAAAGATCCCTTATCAGGCCAGTTCAAGCTTGGAGTTATCTATACCATCGGACCCTATCTGCTACCCAGCCTGATTCCAAGGTTGCGTGAAACCGCGCCCAACCTGAAACTTATTATCGAAGAAAATTTTACCGCGAACCTGTTCCAGTCGCTGAAGCAGGGCGCGCTCGATGCAATCATTATTTCCTACCCGTTCGACGAACCCGGAATCGAGACAGCCGCGCTTTACGATGAACCGTTTATCGTCGCCCTGCCGCGCAACCACGAATGGAAGGATCGCGAGCAGATTCAACCTGAAGACCTTGCATCGCAGGATTTGATGCTGCTCGGCGCCGGGCATTGCTTCCGCGATCAGGTCATAAAAGCCTGCCCGGACTGCATGTCGGGTGACAGCGAATTAACCCGTACCCTGGAGGGCGGTTCGCTGGAAACCATACGGCATATGGTAGCGGCCGGCACCGGAATCACTGTTTTGCCACGCACCAGTATCCTGCACAGCCAGAAGAATGAGTCGTTAATCGTCACCAAACCGTTTGCCAGGCCGTCACCAGGTCGCACCGTGGCAATTGCCTGGCGCAAACACTACCCGCGTAAAGAGGCGATTTTCACCATACGCGATACCATTCAGGACAGTCCTCTAGACGGCGTCGATAATATCCAGTCGGTCGCGTGATCGAGGAATTTCTGCAGCAGGAGCGAGAGCTCGAACGCGCCAAAATCGTCAGCGAAACCGCCAAAATTCCATGGCTGGAGTTACAACGTTTTTTTGCCGCCGGGAAAGTCATGTTGGTCGCTGCAGAACTAGACCTGGTCGATGTCGCTTACGCCTTCCAACTCGACGACATCGAGCAGGTGAAAACCTGGACCGAAAACCAGCAAGTCAGTCCGGTGAACGACGATCAGGCGAAACAGTGGGTAGCTGACGATGCCTCGTTATGGGCTGTCGTCATCAAGCCCTGGGTACTGGTGCAAACCGTCACCCCGAAATCCTGAACAACTCCCGCAACAGGCATCGCCATCGACAGAAATCGACCTTGCTGCGCTTACAGCCTGCCGATCGATCCTGAAACCGGCATAGTTGGCAGGTTTCCGCTCCAGTGTCGCGGCTACACCTGCCGGAAACTGTGGCAGAATCCAATTTCTGTAGTAGAATTGCGCTCCCGATTTTTGAGACTGACCTCATGTCCCGAGTTACCGTTTACAGCACAGCGAGCTGCCCGATATGCGTCAGGGCCAAGGCGATGCTGGACAAATGGGAGATTGCCTACGATGAAGTTATGATCGATGCTGACGAGGCCGCGCTGAAAGAGTTCGCCGAGGTAACAAATGGAGCACGCACGGTGCCGCAAATCATTATCGATGGTAATCCTGTCGGTGGCTTTTCCGAGTTAACCGAGTTACATATGGACGGCGAGCTCGACGAACTTATGCAGCAGGACTGATTATTAATCATGCCCGAATCAAAAAAATCCACTTTTCGCATCCTGTTTCATAATCACAACAAGATCTATGAACTCTACGCGCACCAGGTCAGCCAGTCGCAGATGGGAGGCTTTATCGAGGTCGGAGAAATAATCTTTGGCGAACACTCCAAACTGCTGATTGATCCGGCTGAGGAAAAACTGAAGCATGAGTTCGGCAACGTCAAGCACACTTATATTCCACATTTCGCAGTGATTCGCATCGATGAAGTAGATCGCAGTGGCAAGAACCGGATCCTCGACAATGACGGTTCGAGCGTTACCAGTTTTCCGGGGCAAGCGAGTATGCCGCAGAATTCATAGGCAGGACCCTGCCGTTGGCAGCCATGCGCATTTCAGTCGTCATCCCCAGCTACAACCGCAGACACACGCTCCAGCGCGCGCTGCAGTCAGTATTCGATCAGACTTCCCGGGTAGATGAAGTTATCCTCATCGACGATGGTTCTAGCGATGGCAGTAGCGAAATGGTCAGGCAACAGTTCCCCGGGGTTATCGTTTTAAAACAGCCAAATCTCGGGGTAAGCGCTGCCCGCAATCACGGTGTTGCCAGGGCACGCTACGAATGGATTGCGCTACTTGATTCCGACGACAGCTGGCTGCCGCAAAAAATAGATCAAATCCGCAAGGCCTGGAAACAGCAGCCTGATTTCGTGTTGTATCATTCCGATGAAATCTGGATACGTCGAGGTGTGCGCGTCAATCCAATGCAGAAACACCGCAAGTGCGGTGGCTGGATATTTGAACAATGCCTGCCTTTGTGTGCGATATCGCCATCGGCCGCCGTAATCCGTAAATCAACGCTCGAGTCGCTCGGTGGCTTCGATGAAAATTTACCCGCCTGTGAAGACTATGACCTGTGGTTACGACTATGTCATCGATTCCCCGTGCACCATGTAGCACAGGCAC
>JBATHL010000607.1:0-7514 GCA_049666745.1 Gammaproteobacteria bacterium | reverse complement strand
GGTAATAACCGGGGTACGCGAGCTGGCACCGCGCATACGCGCTTACGAACTGCGCGACCCGGACGGCGGCGAATTGCCCGCGATACAGGCGGGTTCGTATCTGCAAATCCCGCTGCGGCTGGAAGATGGCAGCGCCGGGATACGCCATTACTCAATCTGCTCAAATCCACAGCGACGCGATATCTATGAAATCGCGGTGCTACGCAACGACGATGGCGACGGCGGCTCGCGCGCGGTGCATGCGCGGTTCGATATCGGCCAGCGTCTGCGCTGCGCACTGCCGCAGAACAACTTCGGCTTGCATGTCGATAACAGCCCGGCGGTGTTGATCGCGGGTGGCATTGGTATCACCCCGATCAAGCCGATGGCGCAAACCCTGCGCGCGCGAGGTAGCGCGTTTAAAATTCACTATGCCGCCCGCAGCCGGCGCGATATGGCTTTCGGTGATCGCCTGCAGCGCGAATTTGGTGATGACATCAAACTCTACAGCTCGGCTGACGATGAGCATCTCAATGTCGAACAACTATTAGCCGCGGCGCCCGCGGACGCCATATTTTACATCTGCGGTCCGGAGCGACTGATCAACGCGGTCAGCGCGGCAGCGACCGGGCTCAATATCGAGCCGCAGCGGATTCGCTACGAACGCTTTTCCGCGGCGCCGATAACCGACGCCAGACCGATCCAGCTAGAGCTGCGCCGCTCGGGTAAACAAATCGACGTGTCGGCAGATCAGAGCATCCTCGACGCAATACTCGATGCCGGCATAGACGCACTCTACAGCTGTCGCAGCGGCAGTTGCCGAACCTGTGCGGTGAAATTGCTCGACGGTGAGCCCGATCATCGCGACTCCTCCCTGTCCAAAGGTGAACGCGAGCAGGATAAGTTATTCTGCCCCTGCGTTTCGCGGGCGCAGGGAGACAGACTGGTACTCGATATTTAAGCTGTCATCCGGTTAGTTACGCTTTTACAATCGGGCGTGGGTAAAATCAGGGCTGGCAAATGAATTTCGATCGAATTTTCTGCTTTGGCGACAGCATTACGCTGGGCTGCAACGACAGTACGGGTCTCGGTTGGCCGGGTCGCCTGTGCCGTGGCCTGGTGCATAACGAGCGCAGCGTCGCCGCCTACAACCTCGGCATCAACGGTGACACTTCGCAAGATGTCGCCACACGCTGGCGTGCCGAAACCGGGGCAAGAAGCCGCAACGCGCCAGGCCTGATACTGTTCGCCTTTGGCTTTAACGACGCGGCCAAAGCCGATGGCGGTGATGTCCAGGTCGATCTTGCCACATCAGTAGCGAACGCAAGCAGCGTGTTGACCGAGGCAAAGTCGATCACTGAAGTGCTATGGATCGGTCCAACCCCGCTCGATGAAAGCGTTAACCCGATGCAGACCGGGTTTGCCTGCTGGGACATGCGTAACCAGGACATTGCCCGCTATGATGCAGCATATGCCGATCTGGCCGACGCAATCGGCATCGATTACCTGCGGCTTTTTCCTGAATTTCTGACCAGCCCACGCTACCGGGCAGCGCTTGTCGCCGGCGACAAGGTTCACCCGGGTGACGACGGCTACGCGATGATTGCCGAACGTATCGCGGGTTGGGACAGGTGGTTAGCCAAACTAGGGGCTTAAGAAACCTGGCCTGGGCCTTGCGACGGCAGAACCCGCACCTCCAGTGGTGAGGTTGAATTGAGGTGAACATCGCGCTGCGGAAATGCGATGACGATGCCCGCTTCCTTGAACTTGCGGTTGATCGCCAGGTGAAGCTCACTGGTGGTTTGTCGCCAGAAATCCATCGAGCCGATGAAACAACGCAAGGTAATGATCAACGCACTGTCACCGAAGCTATCGAAGGTCACCAGGAATGCCGGCTCTTCGAGCACGCGTTCATGTTCCTCGGCAGCTTCCCGCACCAGCCTGATAGCGAGTTCAACGTCACTGCCATAGGCGATACCAACCGGAATCACGATGCGCGTAACCGGATCGGTAAGCGTCCAGTTGAGCAGTCGACCGGTTACAAACTCCTTGTTGGGTACGAGCAGCTCCTTCTGGTCCCAGTTGCGGATCGTCGTGGAGCGGATACGAATATCGGTAACTGTACCATCGGTATCCCCGACGGTAACAATGTCGCCGATGCGGATCGGGCGCTCGAACAACAGAATCAGACCACAGATGAAATTGGCTACGATCTCCTGCAAGCCGAAACCGATACCGACACCCAGTGCCGCGATCAACCACTGGATCTCCGACCAGTTTCCACCCAGCAGGTTGAACACCAGCACCACACCGGTTGCGACGATGCTGTACTGGGTCAGGGATGAGACCGCGTAACGGCTGCCGGCGCTCATATTCAGCCGCATCAGCAAAACAATTTCGAGCAACGCCGGCAGGCGCTTTGCCGCGACTACAACCATCAGGATGGCGAGCCCACCCAGAAGCAAATCGTTGAGTGTAACCGGCACCAGTGTATCCGCACCATCCACTACCGCGGTGCGATGCCACAACGCAACATCGTCGAGAATCCGCAGCGCCGGAAACACCGCTGACCAGATTAGCCAATACCCGAAAGCCGCCACCAGCGTCAACACGGCATTAATTAACTTGGTGGTGTCGTCGCTGAGTGCCTCGAAATCGATTTCGGGCTCTTCCAGATGCAATGCTTCCATTTCTTCAGAACCAGCCTCGAGCTGCTCCGCTTCCCGCGCGGCACGCTGCTGGCGGCGCCGCTCCAGCGCGTCCTGAAAAGCAAGGCTGCGTTGCGTCAGCATCAACCAGCGTTCGACCAGCTGATGGATCAGGATGAGCGCCACCATCAGCCACAGGGTGTCAACCAGGCGCTGGCCAAATTGCGCCGCGGTATAGACGTAACCCACCGTGGCAAGTACCGCGAGGATGAGCGGAAGGACCAGGCCCAGGAATACCCAGACGTAACGAAACCAGGTCAGGATACTTTGCGGCCTGGTCGCGTAATACTCACTCAACGCACCACGTCCAGGGCTAAGAACCTGACCGAAGAACCAGGCTAGCGCCCCCAGGACAATGACAAATAACAACCGGCTCAAGCCGCCGGCCAGCGCGGCAGGATCGTAGGTTGTCGACGCTATCAACATGAAGCCAACCGGTAAAAAAACGACCATCAATCGACGGGTTTGATAGCGTAGTTGTTCGGTCGTTGACGCGCTCCAGCCAAAATGCGCGACCGCAAGCCCGCCCGGTTCACAGAAAATCCGAAACGCAATAAAGTAAAAAGCGTACAGCGCGATTCCATAAAAGCCCGCACCGATCGCCGCTACGAACTGCCCGGTCCAGGCCGCGGACTGATCGGCTGAGGACTCCAGGTTGAGTGCCTCGATTCCCTGTGCAAAATGCAGATGCAAGCCGAGCGCCGTGAACAGGATAGGCCAGGGTAGCGCCAGTACCAGTGTCAGCATCAGCGCCTTAATGCTGAAGTAGATGCGATCGTGCCGCAGTTGGCCGACTTTTCTGCCACTGCGCATGAGCGAGGCCCGCAACGCCGGCGTTGCCTTGAGTAACAGGCCGAATAGCACAATCCCGGCCAGTAAAACCCATGGGAAAGCGTCCGGTAGCACCAGCGCACGTCCCAGTTCCTGCCAGTGTGCTGGAAAAAACCAGACGCCTATACTGTCCGAGATCGAAACGAGTGTCTGCCAGGAAGGCCGTTCGCCGGTACGAATCCATAGCAGGCGCTCATTCAGATATCGGTTATAGGCCGCTACCGATTCTGACAATTGCCGCTGCGTGAAGTCGAACTCACCCAGCGCCTGTAAATAAGTATCATCGGCCGTAATCGCCTTGTCGAGCAAATCGCGCCGTAACTCCGCCAGCTGCAGTATTTCTTCGCGCAACAGGGAGCGCCAGGTCTCCGTCAGTTTCTTCTCCGCCATCCGTTCATCGACATAAACATTAATATCGCGCAAACGCGCTCTTTCCTGCTGGTTGCGGATCTGACGCAGACTGGATTCGATTACCAGCTGCTGTCGACGCTCCTCGACGGCCTTGAAATCGCTGGAATCCGGCAAACTGCGCCGTTGTTCGAGTAGTAGCTGTCCCAGCGCCTCGCCCAGGCCGGCGATTTCCAGTTTCTGCCGCGTCAGGCGGAAATTGTCGGCAACCCGCTTGGCCTGTGCGGCGGCCTTGTTTTCTTGCCGGGTGATATTATCGAGCGCAGTCGCCAGGCTGTTCAACTGATCGCCAAGCTCGGTATTTTCTGTTGCGATATCCTGCACCAGCGGGTGTTTACCGAAAGTTTGACGTGCGGTCTCGTCGGCCGCCTCTTTTGCCGTCTCCGCGTCACTGAGACGACGTTCGGTTACCATCGTCTCGAGCAATGCGACGAAACCCGACTCTCGGCTGAGCTCCAGAGTTGCCATGTCGCGCTGCGTACCCAGTAATTCGACTCGCATCGGCTGACTGAGCAACTCCTGGTTAAGCATTTCCTGCTCTGCGTTAAGCGTTCGCAACTCGTGCTCCAGTGCCCAGCGCTGGGCTTCGGCCAGGCGTGAGGATTGCCCCTGGGATGCCATCAATTCCAGTTTTTCCTGCACCTGTAATTGACTTTTCCTGCCCTCGTTCAGCCGTTGGCGCACCTGTTCCGGGCGTTGCGCCTGTGTTCCCAGCGCAGCCTCCAGCCCGTCCAGCGCGCTGGTGAGCCCGGTTAAATCAGATTTTTCGCTGAGCAGTTGCTGCTCGAGCTCGGGCAAGGCCTTGCGTGACAGGGAATCCGGAAGTTTCTCCAGCACACTGGTTTCAAGCTTTTCCAGTTGCTCGCGCAGCCGGGCGGATTGCTGCGGTGCCAGTTCACGCGCCTGGATGAATTTCTGCGTAGTTTCTTCGTGATTTTTCTGCTGTTCGATCAGACTGATCGACTTACGGTAGAGGTCCAGCAAAGCCGCCGAGTCCGGATCGCTGGAAGCTTCGGTTTCCTTTATACGACTTTCCAGTAATCCCTTCGTCGCCGCGCTGTCCGGAGATATCGTCGCTTGCGACCAGGCTTGCAAAGGCAGCAAGGCAAGGAATGCAAGCATGAAAAAAACGCGCGGCAGGTTGCGAATCAATGACAAATTAAACTCTTTACGGTAGCTTGTGAATTGGGACCATCTTAGCATTGTCTTTCTGCTGGGAATTATTAAATAATGTTACCAATTGGCATCAGTGACAGCACATTATCTGGTACAGCAAACAGACTCAATAATACAGGAGCAAGCTATGACGTGGAACGTATATCTCTCAGGTGAGATTCACAGCGACTGGCGGGAACAGATTATCGATGGCGTCAGGCGGCTCGAGTTACCGGTAGAATTCACTTCCGCGGTGACCGATCACGACGCCAGCGATGCCGCCGGCGACAGGCTCGGTCCGGAGGCGAGTGGATACTGGCGGGACCATAAATCATCGAAGGTTAACGCGATTCGCACCAAAACCCTGCTCGAGAAATGTGATATCGCTGTCGTGCGTTTTGGTGACCAGTACAAACAATGGAATGCGGCGTTTGACGCCGGGTACTGTGCCGCGATCGGCAAGCCCTATATCACCCTGCACGCCGATGACATCGTACACCCGTTGAAAGAGGTCGATGCTGCGGCAATGGCATGGGCACAGACGCCGGCACAGGTGGTCGAGGTTTTACAGTACGTCACCAGCGCCTGATCCCGTCTGTCAGCGGGTGGCGCCTGTGGTCAGCTAGATTTTCCCACCCAGGTCACGCGCAAACTCGCCACGGATACGCGCGGCATAAATAGCGACACCCAGGCCATCTGCCTGCTGATGTTGCGAAATTACCGCGGTGTTGACCCCGATCACATTGCCCTCGGCATCGATCAGGGGTCCACCGCTGTTACCCGGCAGAATGCGGGTATCGGTGAACAGATAATCTCTGGCCGACTTGGTGATAATCCCGGCGGTTAAAGAATCAGTGATGCCGAGGGGGCGGCCAATCGCAAATACCTTGGTGCCCTGTCGGGGGTGTTGCCTGGTGGCCAGGGTTAAAAACGGGGTCGTGTAGTTATCCAGTTTCAACAGCGCCAGGTCATAATCTTTACTGATTTTCACGAGACGCGCCTTGAGTGTCTTGCCGCCTTTCAACCTGATCGTAAAACTTCTCGAAAAGTTACTTAAACTGGTGCTGAAGCCGAACTCGGATTTGGCTTTTTTGTATTCACGCTCCAGTTTGCGGAACTGGCTGGTATTGGCGTCGTGTCGTCGTTTATTCTTCAGGTAGCGTTTAACATAGCGATCGTACTTGGTTTTCTGCGATGCCGAAGCCCTTCCCGATTTCATGTATTCCCTGTTTTCATCGATGTTGCGCTTGGCGTCCTTGAGGCGTTCTTCATCATCTTTAAGGTCCAGCTTGTAGTCATCGAGCTGCGCCTTGCGCTCGGTAAATCGCTGTTCTGCGTCTTTCGACTGGCTCGATGTCGCTGGTCTGACAACATGCCGATTAGTAATGATATAGCCATCGCCGGTGATGAAAAATCCGGAACCCGAACCACCGCTTGTTTTTACAGTAACCACGGCGAGAGATGCTTCATCGACTTTGGTGACCGGATTAAACTTCTGCTGCAGGTCATCCAGCAGGTCTGCCTTTGCCGCCTGGCTGGACGAGCTGGTAGCAACCGCGGTAGTGGATTTATTTTTTGGTGGCTTGTCGGTGAAATGCCACTTGCCGTTTTTATCCTGGTATTTATAAAGATCGGCAGATACATTCATCGCCGACAAATGTAAAACGGTGCAAGCCGCAAGTAGAATTAAGTGTTTGATAAGCATTTACGTGTCTTCGAACCAACCAATTCGTTCTGGTTTATATAGCTCAAATCCACCAATAATTCTCTAAATGTGGCAAACGCAGCGCTAGCGACAGGCTCGAACTCCGCCCCGCTTCATTCTGCCGTCGGCGCGTACGCGCCGTCTTCATCATGGCTTTCGCGGCCGCTCAACGCCGGCGTAAAAACACATACGAAACGCATGCGGGTAAACGATTTCAGGCAATGTCGCTCGTGCCCGTCGAGGACGTACATCGAGCCCGGACCGAGGGCAAACACTTCACCTGTCGCCAGGTTTTCAACTTCACCTTCACCCTCGATGACATAGTTAGCCTCGACATGATGTTTGTACCAGAGTACCTGTTCGGCACCCGCTTCGGTCGTGGTTTCGGTCAACGTGAAACCAACGCCATCCTCGGCCAGCAAAAATCGTCGGCTCGCCCAGACTGGCCCGCGTACGTCACGGGGCGTATCGATCAAATCCTGCAAATTACTCACGATCATGATGTTATTCCCGGTTATCCGCGGCCAATCATAACACCAAAAATCTCGCGCTCGCGGCGCGCAAAACAGGATAATAACCTGTAGCATCGGCGGAATATTATTTCGCTGACCCGAAACTCGCAGCTTGAGCTCGAGCACAGGGATCGTTAAGGTTTAATGACTATGCAAAAATTAACCTCGTATACCGCAACCCTGCAGGAAACCATGCAGGCCTGGCGGCATGATATT
>JBATHL010000606.1:0-10511 GCA_049666745.1 Gammaproteobacteria bacterium | reverse complement strand
ATCCAGCATTCCGCTGGTGGCTTCGATTTTCACAGGCCTGGCCCCCTCGAAGGCACCCTAGAGCATTTCGGAAGCGTAATCGGCGAGGCGTGAGCGTTCGACGTTCATCAACGTGATATGCCCACTGTGCTCCCAGTGTTTAAACCGATCAACCACGTAAGTCATGCCCGAGGTCGTCTCGGTCAGGTAAGGGGTGTCGATTTGCTTGAGGTTACCGAGGCATACGATCTTGGTGCCGGTACCGCTGCGCGTAACCAGGGTTTTCATTTGCTTCGAAGTCAGGTTCTGCGCTTCGTCGATGATGATGTACTTGTTTTGAAAAGTGCGCCCGCGCATGAAATTGAGTGAACGAATCTTGATGCGATTCCGCAGCAGGTCATTAGTCGCGGCCTGTTCCCAGGAGTCTTTTTGATCACTACCGGTCAGCACTTCCATGTTATCCATCAGCGCCCCCATCCACGGAGTCATCTTTTCTTCTTCGGTGCCCGGTAGAAAACCAATGTCTTCGCCGATCGGAATGGTCACGCGAGTCATGATGATTTCCTTGTACAATCCCTGATCCAGTGTCTGCGTCAAACCTGACGCCAGCGCCAGCAGGGTCTTGCCGGTGCCGGCGCTGCCGGACAGCGTGACGAAATCAATTTCCGGATTCATCAGCAGGTTCAGCGCGAAATTCTGTTCCCGATTACGGGCGGTAATACCCCATACCGAATGCCGTTGGCCATAATAGTTCTGACAAACCTCTATCAGGAAACCGGTTTCATTCTTCTTGCGCACGATGGCCTCGAATTCGCTGTCGATGTAGACGAACTGATTGGGATACCATTCATCGTCGTTCAGGCTGCCCACTTCATAGTAGGCCTTGCCTTCTTCCTGCCAGCTTTCGATCTGCTTGCCATGGGTTTCCCAGAAATCGCCAGCGAGCTGGCAGGAACCGCTGAATAGCAGATCGAGATCATCGACTACCCGGTCGTTGGCATAGTCTTCGGTCTTGATACCGAGTATCGTGGCCTTGATGCGCAGGTTGATATCTTTGGATATCAGGATGATCTCGTGATCCTTGACTTGATCCTTGAGCGCTATGATCGTATTCAGAATCGAATTGTCGTTCTTGTTGCCAGGTAGCGATTTCGGCAAATCGGCATCATGTGCCTCGGTCTGGAAGAACAGGCGGCCGCTGCACTTATAGGGTTCCTCTGCCGGGGTGAACTTGTTTAACTGAAGACCCGCCTCGATCACGACCTCTTTTTGCGCGGTCAGCAATTCATCGATAAAGCGGTTGGTCTGGCGCACGTTACGCGCAACCTCAGATACCCCGAGCTTGGCATTGTCGAGTTCTTCGAGCACCGTCATCGGCAGGTACACATGGTGTTCCTGGAATCTGAAGAGGGCCGAGGGGTCGTGCATCAAGACGTTGGTATCGAGCACAAATATTTTTGCTGCGGTGCCGGAATCGGCGAGTACTACGGGTGACATAATGCTAACTCAAGGGTGACGATTAATGGTAATTCAATCGTCTCGATCATGCACCTGATTTGTGTTAAAAAACTTAACGGCGTTGGGCGTGAGCGACCATTTGCAGGATTTGCGTGAATACGGTGTTACTCAGCGATTCACTGAGGTCGATAGCCAGGCAATGTCTGTAATAGGGAGTCAGGCTCAGGCCGACCCCAATTCCAAAAATCTCGATGCTGTTGCGGCCATCAAATTTCTCCACCGTGTTTTTCAGGTGGTTATCGAGATAAAACTCGTCATTGGCAAGATTGGTCGCGCTATCCATCGGGCTCCCGTCCGATATGACGAACAATATCCGCCGCGTCGCGTCGCGTTGCAGCATCCGCGTGCAAGCCCAGTCAACGGCTTCACCATCGAGACCTTCACGAAAGTAAGGGGTCTTCAGCAGGGCGGCGATATTACGTCGTGATTTACGCCAGCCCTCGTCAGCGGTTTTGTAAATCAGGTGACTGCGCTCGTTCAGGCGACCCGGGTTGAGCGGGCGACCCTGCGACAGCCATTGCTGGTAAACTTTGCCACCGTTCCAGTCACCGGTGGTGAAACCGAGGATTTCACTCGCGATTTCAGCCTGGTCGAGCGCGCGGGTAAAGATATCCACCAGCATTGCGATATACTCGATCGATTGCTTCATCGAGCCCGAGCAATCAATCAGAAACGAAACCATACAGTCGTTTTTAAAACGATACTGATCTTTACGGAACAGGCGTCGTTCACGCGGCGCGGCGATAACCTGGGTTAGCCGACGACCATCAATAATGCCTTCTTCCTCGCCGAACAACCAGCCGTCGCGGCGCGGTGTAGCGAGCAGTTGCGAGATCTGCCTGGCCAGTCGCGGCACATTGATTCCCTGGTGGAATACCTGCGCATCGAGTTGCTCGCGAAACTGGCGCAGTTCGCTATCGCGAATTCTTGATGCGGCCCTGGTTTCACTATCGTATTCGCGGTTGAAAACCCGATAGAGCTGGTCTTGCTCCGCCAGCACCTTGCTGTTACCGGTGACGATGGTGGCAATATTCGAGTCTTCCGCTTCATCCGAGAAATCAAGTGACAGGGTAATGCGTGATAAGGCTTTTTCGGTATCCAGACGATTGGTCGGGTTGTCCTGCTGGCCTTCCGTGAGCAGGGATTCGTCTACGATTTTAGCAATGCTGAGCGCATGTTCGGCGAACGCAGACTGATTTTTGCGCTCGCGTCGCAAGCCGGCGAGTTCATTACCGATAAGCCCGCCAATATGCCCGCGGGTCACTTCGATCAAGTCATCTGTTTCTGCCAGGGTCGGATTCCCACTCAGGCGCGACCAGGCGACCTGCGCGATAGTATAAAGTAACAGGCCCAGGTCGCTTTCGGCATGACCATCCTGATGAAAACGTAGCGACCAGTCACGGAATCGTCGATACAGGTTGGCACGCATTCCGGGATGCGTGGCATCGACCAGGGTTTCGACACGTAACTGCTCGAGCAAATCAAAGATCAGGCGTTGCACTGGCGTATCGGGTGTCAGTTGCTGGTGCAGTTTTACATCACTGTGGATCAGGCGCAGCGCGATGCCGTCAGCAGCGCCTCGATGGGCCGTAAATCCATCACGTAGGGGATCGGGCGAACTGTGGGGTGCTCCACTATGCACGCGCTGTCCGGCGAGGAACAAGCTACGCCCGCGATGGCGCAACTCACGCAATCCGGTCAGTGCGCGAATCGACGCGCCGCAGAGTTCGGCAACCTGTTGCTGTTGTTTCTGCTTTGGCGGTTTACTCGGATCCACGCTCGACCACATGCAGATATGAATCGTCCAGCTCATCGTTAAAGCAACGCTGGAAATACTCGGCGATGATCGGGTGCTCGTCTTCTTCGCACTTGTTGAGGAACGATAATTTGAAGGCAAGCACATGGTCATCGAAAATCAGGGTATTTTCCGCCCAGGAAATGACCGTACGAGGTGACATCAGGGTCGACAGGTCACCGACGACGAAACCTTCCCTGGTCATGGTCGCCATTGCGACCATCGACTGCAACAGGCGTTGATGTTGCGCGCTGTTAAACTCGGGCACCCGTGACTGTACGATGGCTATTTCTTCGTCGCTGGAAAGGTAATTAAGCGTCGCGACAATATTCCAGCGATCGATCTGACCATGATTGAGCAACTGGGTGCCATGATAGAGGCCGTTGGTATTACCCAGTCCAACCGTGTTCGCGGTGGCAAACAGGCGAAAATAAGGGTGTGGTGTCAGTACCCGGTTCTGGTCGATCAGGGTAAATTTACCATCGCGTTCCAGCAGACGCTGAATGACAAACATGACATCGGGGCGACCGGCGTCGTATTCATCGAAAATGAGAGCAATCGGCCGTTGCAGCGACCAGGGCACGATACCTTCCTGGAATTCGGTTACCTGGCGATCGTCCCGAATCACGATGGTATCCTTACCGACCAGGTCGAGGCGACTAATATGGCCGTCGAGATTAACCCGCATGCAGGGCCAGTTCAGGCGGGCTGCGACCTGCTCGATATGGGTCGATTTACCGGTGCCGTGCAAGCCCTGTAACATCACGCGACGGTTATGGGTGAAGCCGGCCAGGATCGCGAGGGTCGCTTCGGCATTGAAGTGGTAACCATGATCCACTTCCGGCACCATGTCGCTGCGCTCGGCAAAAGCGGGCACCTGCAAATCGCTGTCGATAGCAAAAACTTAGCGTACCGAAACCCTGTTGTCGGGTTGTTCTGGCATTTCAGTGGCCTGCATCGTGATTCCTTTGGCTATAAACGAAAAACGTCGCAGTATAACGGATTCCACCACTGCGGGATAAGTCCAGATCGTCGCTTTCGGCTGGCCATGATCAATTTTCCTGCGTAATATTTCCCCGGTTAGAAATTCAAGCTCGAGGCATTTATGAACCCATCAGGACCGCTAGCCGGGTATCGTGTTATCGAACTGGGCCAGTTACTGGCTGGCCCGTTTGCCGGCTGTATGCTGGGTTATTTTGGTGCCGAGGTTATCAAAATCGAACCGCCAAATGGTGGTGATCCGATCCGGAGGTGGCGTGAAATGCGCGGTGATACCTCGTTATGGTGGCGTTCGCTGGCGCGCAACAAGAAATCCGTAACGATTGATCTGAAAACTACCCAGGGCATCGAACTGGTGCGTCAATTGATCGACAAGGCGGATGTGGTGATTGAAAACTTCCGCCCCGGTGTGGTCGAAAAATGGGGTCTTGGACCGAATGATTTCAGTGATAGTAATCCAGGACTGGTGTACGCGCGTATATCTGGTTATGGGCAGGATGGTCCCTATGCCAGCAAGCCGGGCTTTGCCTCGGTATGCGAAGGCATGAGCGGTTTCCGTTACGTCAACGGCCACCCTGGAGAGGCTCCGGTGCGACCCAATCTCAGTATCGGCGATACGATTTCGGGTATCCACGCTGCGCTCGGGATCGTGCTGGCACTGCTTGAGAAACAAAGCAGTGGTGCCGGGCAGGTGATCGATGTGGCACTGGTGGAATCAATGTTCAACCTGATGGAGGCGGTCGTGCCGGAGTTCGATGGCAATGGCGCAATCAGGCAGCCCTCGGGAAGCACCGTTACCGGGATTGTACCGACCAATACCTATCGCTGCAGTGATAGTAAGTATATTGTGATTGGCGGCAACGGGGACTCGATTTTCCAGCGACTGATGCTAGCAGCAGGGCAACCCGACATGGCCGAAGATCCTCGTTTGGCTTCTAATCAGGGACGGGTAGAACATGAGCCCGAGATCGATATGGTGTTGGCGCAATGGTGTGCCGCGCATGATTCGGCTTACCTGCTCAAGTTGCTCGATGAAGCGCGCGTGCCCGCCGGCCCGATTTACAATGTCGAGGATATGCTTAACGACGAGCATTTCAACGCCCGGGGATTGTTTGAAACGGTTGAAATTGATGGTCAACCATTAAAAATTCCGGCGATAGTGCCCAAACTAACGCGCACGCCGGGTGCCACACGTTGGCCGGGTGGCGAGCTGGGACATGATAATCAAGAAGTTTTGGCCGGTTTGTTGGGTCTCGACGAGCAGCAAATGGAAGATCTCAGATCTGCTGCAGTGATTATCTAGACTGCTGAAGGGAACTTAGCGGATCTAATTTGGTTTAATGTACGAGGTGAAGATTAT
This sequence comes from Gammaproteobacteria bacterium, assembly GCA_049666745.1. Classification (GTDB taxonomy): domain Bacteria; phylum Pseudomonadota; class Gammaproteobacteria. Next base: position 4,860 of record JBATHL010000606.1, on the reverse strand, counting down.
GCGAATACTAGTAAATTTTTTCATGGCGCTGGTGATTGCGGGTTCCAGTCTGTTACCAGCTCATGCCGAAGGCGGTTACAAAAAGAAAGACTCGCCGCTAAAGCCCTTCCATGAACTGATCGAGGAGCAGAAGTATCAGCAGGCGATCACCGAGCTGGACGAGGCATTGCGTGACGATCCGGAGAACGCGGATATGCTCAACCTGATGGCATACAGTCATCGTAAGCTGAAGCACTTTGATATTGCCCTGGATTACTACCAGCAAGCGCTCGCGATAGATCCGGAACATCGAGGTGCCAACGAATACCTGGGGGAGCTTTACCTGCAAACAGGACAGCTGGAAAAGGCTGAAGAGCGACTTGCGGTGCTGGACAAGGAATGTTTTTTTGGTTGCGACGAGTTCGACGAACTCGAAGCTGCAATCGCGGAATACCGCAAGCAAAACCCGTCCTGAGTCGGTTGAAGTTCCCGTGATGCTGACGCGGGTGCTTACACTCATTCATGCTATGCTGCCGCGGTGATTTATTACCGCGAACTGATGCTTGATCGTGCCAGCGATTCACGCAAAGACCGACAATGGCTGAAACAGCAATGGATGCACCGGCATTGTCGCGTTTTTATATTGAAACATGATAAAAGCCTGATGCGCTGGGGCAATCGCGATGCCGAAACCCCGCAAGTCGTGCATATACCCGGGGCTGAGATTTCCAGGCTGAGCGAAAATCTCGAACATTTCATTTTTCTCGGGCTGGACGATAACGGGCCCCTGTTCGCGCATGATGTTTCAACCTATCACGATGACGATCTCGAAACCTATGTCAGCGATAATGAATTTGTCGATTTGCGCGATGTCGGCTGGTTGCTCGAAGCCCAGCAGGCCGCACAACTTGCCTATGCCCGCGGCCTGGTTTTCTGGAATCGACACCACCGTTTCTGCGGTACCTGCGGTAGTCCCACGACTAGCGAAAATGGCGGCCACATGCGCCGCTGCAGCGACAGTAGTTGTGCACGTATGCATTTCCCGCGCACTGACCCGGCAGTGATCATGCTGGTAGAAGATTGTTCGAACCCGGCAAATCCGCGTTGCCTGTTGGCGCGTAACTCGCGCTTCCCCAGTCGCATGATGTCGACCCTCGCGGGATTCGTCGACCCGCTGGAAAGCCTGGAAGAAACCGTGGCGCGGGAAGTTTTCGAAGAATGTGGCATCAGGGTGGGAGAGGTCGAGTACCAGGCTTCACAGCCCTGGCCGTTTCCATCTTCAATCATGCTCGGATTCAGGGCCAAAGCCCTGACTACAGATATTGTAGTCGACGGGGTTGAAATCGAAGAAGCCTACTGGTTCGAGGCTGAGCAATTGAAAGAATTTGGCGAATGGGGTGACGCTAAAGGTCAGTTCTGCCTGCCGCGCCGAGATTCGATCGCACGCTACCTGGTAAATAGCTGGGTTAACGAAGTATTACAACGCTGAGCAACCGGAGTCAGGGTCGACTCCGGTTGCCGGCGTTTCTTCAGGCGCATTTTGCCTCTGCATAAACCGCTTCATTGACGGCTCCCAGTTGCAGGGTTTGTCGGTCTACTCGTGCGGCAGACGTCAAATCCGATAATTCATTCTGCTTGTCGTTGCCACGCTTTGCATCGAGTTGTTGCAGGGTCACCTGACCCAGCTCCGCGGCGATTAGATCCCCATGCGAGAGCCCGATGTCTCTGAGCAGGTGATCATTCAGCTGACCGAGTAGCGCAAGTTGGCGACGCTGTTTTACGTGTTCATGGTAACTGGAGATCGCTTTGCTCAGCTGCTCCTTGACCAGGCTGTACAGAGCCGCAATTGATCTTGCCCGAATGGTGCGTCCATGGCGTATCTGTGCCGGGTAATCGATTCTGCCGCCACTATGCGCCATCCCGTAACCTGTGTTGGCATCGACTATCGATGCGACTGCGAGTTGAAGTAGTTTCATTTTAGTAATCCTCATCCGAAGTTTATTGGGTCGTTCTGGTGTTTACGTAATATAGTGATTGAAATTGCCGTTCACAAACGATATATTTTTACTTTCAGTTTAGAAAAACTAACATGAATAGACTGCCACCATTGAAGTCCCTGCAGGCTTTTGAAGCCGCAGGCAGGCATTTAAGCTTTACCGATGCCGCGCAGGCGTTAAACGTCACCCCGGGCGCGATTAGTCAGCAAATTCGTATGCTGGAAGAATTTCTTGAAATAAAACTTTTTAAACGCATGAACCGGGCTATCGTACTGACCGATGCCGGACAACTGTTTTTGCCGATGATCAGTGGTGGATTTGAACAGTTTAGCGAGGCGGTCAGCCTGGTACGCCGCACGCGCAGCGATGGTCCGCTGACGATTACCTCGGCGCCATCTTTTGTATCCAAGTGGTTAATACCGCGACTGGCCCGGTTCAAGGCATTGCATCCGCACATCGATGTGCGCATCGACACTTCTGATCGACTGGTGGATTTCATGCATGAGGATATCGATGTCGGTATCCGCTTTGGCAACGGGGTGTATCCGGAACTGGATACGGTGTTTTTGTTTTCCTTCGATCTTATTCCCGTATGTAGTCCTGCACTAATGCGCCAGGGGGAGGGCTTAAGAAATGTATCCGATTTGAAGAATTATACGTTGTTGCATAGCAATTACGCCGGGCTTGATGCAGGTTGGCCGGATTGGGCGATGTGGTTAAAAGTCGTCGATGCTGAAGATGTCGATTCCTCCCACGGCATCTATTTCAACCAGTCAGATTTACTGTTTCAGGCGGCCATGGACGGACAGGGTGTCGCGCTTTTAGCGAGTGTCATGGCAGACCCGGAGATCGCCGCGGGTAACCTGGTGCAGCCATTTAGCGCGCGCCTGCCGGTGAAAATGAATTATCACCTGGTGACCTCACCGCACAAGGCGCGCATCGCCAAGGTAGTCGCGTTTCGCGACTGGGTACTGGCCGAGTCGGCCTTTTTACGTGAGACGCTAGACTAGTTGTTCGGCGAGCAGGGTTTCATCGACCACTTGAGGGCGGTGGTCGGCGGCAAAGAAGGTGTAAATCACCGGCAGCACAAATAGCGTGAACAGCGTGCCGATCGCAAATCCGAAAACAATGGTGATACCAATCGATTGCCGACTTGCGGCCCCGGCGCCAGTGGCAATCACCAGCGGCATGATACCGATAATGGTTGAAAACGAAGTCATCAGGATCGGGCGCAGACGGATGGACGCGGCCTTGATGACGGCTTCGAACGGCGAGAGGTTATCGTTTTTCTGCATTTCATTGGCAAATTCGACAATCAGAATGCCATGCTTGCTGACCAGGCCAATCAACGTAATCAAGCCTACCTGGCTATAAATATTCAAAGATACCTGCCCGAGAAACATTGGAATCAGTGCGCCAAACATGGCCAGCGGCACGGTGGTCAGAATGATAAACGGATCGCGCAGGCTTTCGTATTGTGCGGCCAGTACCAGGAAAACAACAACGACCGCAAAACCAAAAGTAAGGGCTAACACCGAACCTTCCTGAATTAACTGACGGGATTGACCCTGGTAGTCGAAGGTATAACCAGCAGGCGCGACCTGCTCGGTTATGTCACGCAGTATTTGCAGTGCTTCGCCCAGTGGTACGGCCGGGACGGCATCGATCTTGGCGGCATTTTGTTGCTGGAACTGTACCAGTTCAGGCGGTACCGAGGTGTATTCAATGTCAACCAGCGATGACAGGCTGATTTGCTCGCCGGCATCGGTATAAACGTAGTACTGACCGACAATTTCCGCATTCTGACGTTCTTCGCGGCGCGCTTGCGGTATGATTTTGTAACTGCGTCCCGCCAGGTTGAAACGACTGACATATCCCTCGGCCAGAATCACCCCCAGTGTCTGTCCGATTTCGCTCATCGAGATGCCCATATATTCCGCGCGCTCGCGATCGATGGTGACCCGGATTTCCGGCTTGCTGAAATTGAAATCGCTCTTGATAAAACGGAATTTGCCGCTCTCGCGGGCTTTGTTCAGAACCTGTTGAACCACGCCATAAAGGTGGTCGTAGCCCTGTTGGGTCTTGAGAATGAATTCCACGGCGGTGTTGCCGCTGGCGCCCGGCAAAGGTGACGGGTTGAAGGCGAAACTCTGTAATCCGGGCTGTTGGTTTAGCGCCATCTGGATTTGGGGTTTCATCTGCATCGACGACAGGCTGCGGTCCTCCCAGGGCTTGAGCAGCATGCCGGCGAAGGATACCGTTGGCCCGCCAAATCCGTTCGCCATAAACGATGATTCATATTCGTCTTCATATTCGCGGAATATATCGATGTAGGGAGCCGTGTATTTATTCAGGTAATCGATACTACTGTGATCCGGCGCCTGCGAAACAACGAAAATGACACCCTGGTCTTCCTCGGGGGCGAGTTCGTTCGGAGTGTACATAAACATTGGTACCAGCATCACCACTACACCTATTATGAATAACACGGTGACCGAACGTGTTTTCAGGGAACTGGCGAGCAGGTTTTCATAACCACGGTGCAGTTTCTCGAACTGGTTGTTGACATAGCGGGCGTAAGCGTTGTTCGCAATCGTGGGTTTAAGCAGGCGCGAACACATCATCGGCGACAGGGTAAGCGCGATAATGGTAGAAATGATGATCGTGCCAACCAGCGTAAACGCAAATTCCTTGAATAACACCCCGGTAAGGCCGCCGAGCAGACCAATCGGCGCGTAGACGACGCAGAGTACGATCGTGGTCGCAATGACCGGTTTGGCGATTTCGCGAGCGCCCTGCAGTGCAGCCTGCATCGGGCGCAGGCCTTCACCGATATGCCGATAGATGTTTTCCACCACCAGGATCGCGTCATCAACCAGTAAAC
>JBATHL010000605.1:0-2466 GCA_049666745.1 Gammaproteobacteria bacterium | reverse complement strand
GCTCTTCTCCCAGCGAAAATACTCGCGCATCTTCAGCAGGTAGATGCACAATGTATAGTCTCCGGCGTGTCGCGCATCGGAGATATGACAGTTTCGCTGGACAGCTGTCAGAAGTGGCTGCAGTTTGTCTTGCATAAATGCCTGAATGAATATTTGATGAATGGCCTACAAAATTACCTTGCGATTACGATCCTATCACGCTGAACAGCAACCACTCCATATAAGGGCACAGAAGTTTATCTTGCAAATCCAAAAGCGACGCTCATCAAACCCTGGCTGGCGGCAATCTTCGGCCAGCAACGGACACCTGGAAACAAAGTGATAATATCTGTCTGGTCAAAAACTAATAATGCTACTGTTAGGCGTGAGGAGGAACAATGATTCAGCATCAAGGGGGGTGTCACTGCGGCAGGGTTCGGTTCGAAGTGCTAGCACCTGCAATCATCAACGTATCTCAATGCAATTGCAGTATCTGTTCAAAGTCGGGGATTTTGGGAATGACCGTTCCACGGGATCGATTCATGCTTAAATCGGGCGAGGATAATCTAACTGAGTACAGGTTTGATTCTGGTGTTGCGAAGCATCTATTCTGCAAGACCTGTGGAATCAAGTCATTTTACATACCTCGTTCACATCCAGATGGAATATGCGTCAATGCGAGGTGCTTAGATCCAGGAACGGTTGAAGATATGAATATCACAGAGTTCGACGGACAAAATTGGGAACAATACTACCCAAAAGGCCGAGCCGAAGGTTATTCGAACTAGTACCAAAATAGCGCCTAAGCAGACACTCAAATTAACAATCCCGACGGCGGGGAACGGCCAACAGCGGTCGCTCGGTAACTAGAGTTGCAACTCACCCATTCGTGGACCAGAGCATTGAAGCGGCCTGATCGATCTTGCGTCCGAATTTCAGTCGGCGTAGACCCGCAGGAATGTGAATGAACACTGGGAAGATGGCCCAGGAGAAAAGCAGACCCATTAGAATGTAGCGGTAGCCATCCAGAAAACCGGTTTCACTTTTACCGAAGATTTCCTTGGTGTCGTTGCGGTAGGCGTAGCCGTTGAATTTACCTGAGCGGCCGTCGTCTTCACCGGCGACGACGACATAGTCGCCATTTTTCAGTATCCAGGGCTGCCCGACGTTAAGTTCGATAACATTGTTTGCGCCCTGAATTTCAAATTGGACATTACGGACGTCAATCGCCCTGTAGGCTCGAACTGTACCCTCGATTTTGCGTAACATTCTAGTCATTCCAGAATAAAGTTTTCTTGTTCCTATACGCCCACAAAAGAAACCCGCACGTACCTTTTCGCGACGCTGCATTATCGACAATAAATAGCAGCTTTCAACAGGTTTTATTGAATAATCTGATCGTTGATAAATTGTTCTCATTTGGCACAGGTCTGCTATCACGGCCCTATCTCCAAAGGAGACGCTCGTCATCGCAACCTGGGCTTCTCGAAACGGCCAGGAGCGGACATTAAATTTGCACTCTAAACACTCAAATAGTGTTGATAAAAAAGAATATGTTGCACCGCACAATAAACCTGTCTAGTATCCATCTCCCGCGAAATCAGGGATTCTTGAGGGACCAAAAAGATGAATATACTTGTGATTGGCGCAAGTGGCGCCACAGGACGGTTGCTGGTAGAACAACTGCTCAACCAGGGTCACAATGTCAGGATTATTGTCAGGTCACCTGACAAGCTACCAAAAATCTTCTGCAACAACGATAACTTATCTGTAATCCCTGTAAGCGTCCTGAACCTTAGCGACGCCGAGATGAATCACCATGTCAGCGAATGTGAGGCTGTTGCTTCGTGTCTAGGACACAACCTAAGCCTCAAGGGCATTTACGGCAATCCACGCAGGCTCGTGACTGACGCTGTCCGCCGACTGTGCGGCGCTATCAGGGAAAACAAGCCAGAAGCGCCGGTTAAGTTTGTGCTAATGAACACAACAGGCAATCGTAACCGTGATCTTTCAGAGCCGATTTCGTTTGGTCAGAAATGCGTTATTTGGCTTCTTCGCCTACTTTTGCCTCCACACACAGACAACGAGCATGCTGCGGATTATCTGCGCACTATGATTGGACAACACGATGAATCAATCGAATGGGCTGTGGTTCGTCCGGATGCCCTCCTCAACGAAGATGAGGCCAGCGACTATGAAGTACATCCTTCACCGACTAGAAGCGCTATCTTTAATGCGGGTACGACCAGTAGAGTCAACGTCGGTCACTTCATGGCTGATCTGATCACTGACGATAACACTTGGAATAAATGGAAGGGACAGATGCCAGTGATTTACAACAAGGCATCAACGTAGGGTCGGTTATTGCCGCTGATTCATCGATTTTGAGCGGCAGCTTTTTCGTAAGGAGACGCTCAATCGGCAGGGCTAGGCGGCAATCTTCGGCTACAGGCACTGTAACCTCTGGTAGGGGTAGAGGTGGTGCTC
>JBATHL010000604.1:0-2994 GCA_049666745.1 Gammaproteobacteria bacterium | reverse complement strand
ACCATGAGTTTGCTTGAGTGCATGGGGGCCCACATTACTGTGGATGAAAGGATGCGTATCCGTGTCGATAACAGCGCTCTCACGGATTTTAACGCGCCTAGTGAACTGGTGCGGACGATGCGCGCCTCTATTCTGGTGTTGGGGCCACTGCTGGCGCGGTTTGGACAGGCGAATGTCTCTCTACCGGGTGGATGTGCCATTGGCTCAAGACCGGTCAACCTGCATATTGAGGGGTTGCGTGCTATGGGGGCGTCCCTGGAGGTGGAAAACGGCTATATCCGGGCCACCGCAAAACGCCTCAAAGGTGCCCGATTGGTGATGGACGTGGTTACTGTGACGGGTACCGAAAACCTTATGATGGCAGCGACTCTGGCCGATGGTGAAACGCTGCTCGAAAATGCGGCGCGGGAGCCTGAGGTCGTCGATCTGGCCAACTGTCTGAATCAGATGGGGGCGAAGATAACCGGGGCAGGCACGGATTCGATCACCATCCAGGGTGTCGAGCGTCTTTCCGGCATTCATTATGAGGTGCTTCCCGATCGCATTGAGACCGGTACCTATCTCGTGGCGGCCGCAATAACCCGTGGCAGTATCCTGGTTCGTGATACCCGGCCGGATTTGCTTGATTCGGTGTTGCAAAAGCTCAGGGATTGCGGTGCCGAGATCAAGACCGGGAAGGACTGGATCTCGCTGGACATGAAAGGCAAGCGCCCCGGGGCGGTGGATGTGCATACAGCCCCATATCCTGCATTTCCGACTGATATGCAAGCCCAGTTCATGGCCCTGAATGCAGTTGCTGAAGGGGTAGGGACGATTACCGAGACGGTGTTCGAGAACCGGTTTATGCACGTCCAGGAGATGCAGCGCATGGGCGCGAAGATAAGACTGGAAGGCAATACTGCAATTTGTGAGGGTGTGCAGCGTCTGACCGGTGCTCCGGTAATGGCCACCGATCTGCGGGCCTCCGCCAGTCTTGTGCTGGCCGCGCTGGTGGCCAATGGAGAGACCATGGTGGACCGGATTTACCACATCGACCGCGGATATGAAGATATCGAGGAGAAACTCGTCGGTCTCGGTGCCCGGATACGACGGGTTCCAGGATTAACATGGGTGCCTGAATCAGGCCTGGTGCCTGAATCAGAACTGGTAGCAGTTTGATCATGTGCGAATTTGTAACTTGCGATTAGCCGTCAAATACCGGAAAATTGGCCTACAATTGAAAAACGATTGCCTGGTGAAGTTAAGACTACCTTAAGGTTAGTGTGAGATAATTTCTGTATTCTTGCGCCCTTAGGGCTGATTGCGGGATATTGAAAAGATTTACCAAATGTTATGAGGAGGCCAACCTTGGGGTTGCAACCGACACCAACAGTAAACAACCAACCGATGCGGGCAGCCGATTTCCCGAATCTCGCGGCGGCGCTCGATTATGCGGCGCTGGGGCAAACCGGGAGTAATTTCTACAACAGTCGCGGTGGGCTCTATGCGGTGTTGAGCTATGCAGAGCTCAGGGATCAGGCGCTGCAACTGGCGCGCCGACTGTGTGGTCTGAATGTGGCGCGCGGCGCGCGCGTGGCTATCGTCGCGGACACCCATCCCGATTTCCTGCGTTTTTTCTTTGCCTGCCAGTATGCAGGACTGGTACCGGTGCCATTACCGATTCCCCTTAACCCCGGGGGGCACAAGGCGTATGTGAAGCATATCCGGGCGATGGTACAAAGTTGTCAGGCCTCGCTGGCCGTGGCGCCGGCGGTTTATGCAGGACTGCTTGATGAGGTGGTCGAGGGGCTGGGGTTGGCGTTTGTCGGCTCGCCTGAAGCGTTTGATGCATTGCCACAGCAAGAAGGCGAACTGCAGCCAATGCAGGCGGATGAACTGGCCTACCTGCAGTATACGTCGGGCAGCACCCGCTTTCCGCGGGGTGTGATGATCACCCAGCACCAGGTATTGAGCAATCTGTCGGGGATTATTATCGAGGGCATGGAAATGCGCACGACCGATCGCTGTGTGTCCTGGCTGCCCTTTTACCATGACCTGGGTCTGGTGGGTCTGGTGTTGGTGCCAGTGGCTTCACAAGTGACGGTAGATTACCTTGGCACGCGGGAGTTTGCGATGCGTCCCAAGCAGTGGCTGACGCTGATGTCGCGCAATAAGGCGACCATCTCGATTAGTCCGCCTTTTGGATATGAGTTGTGCAACCGTCGGTTACGTGAAGATGAGGCAGAGCAGTTTGACTTGAGTGCCTGGCGTGTGGCGGGCGTGGCTGCGGAGCCGATCCGCCCGCGGGTACTGCATGACTTTGCGGAGGCGCTGGCTCCGAGCGGTTTCGATCACAAGGCGTTTATGGCCGGTTACGGGATGGCAGAGTGTTCTCTGGCGGTGAGTTTTGCACCGTTGCATGAAGGCTTGTCGGTTGACCGTGTTGATGTGGATCAACTGGCGCTGGCTGAGTTCGCGCAGCCGGTAGAGCAAGATGCGCCCATAGAACGGGTGAGCGAGTTTGTGAACTGTGGTGTGCCGTTGTCGACCTTCGAAGTGGAGGTGCGGGATGCATCGGGAAAGGCGGTTGCGGAACGTCACATCGGTGTGATCCACGTACGGGCACCCAGTGTTATGTCGGGTTACTTTAATGAACCGGAAATTACCGCGCAGACACTCTCGCCTGATGGCTGGCTGAACACTGGCGATATCGGCTACCTGACGGACACAGGACTCATGATCACCGGACGCGAGAAGGATCTGATCATCATCAACGGACGCAATATCTGGCCTCAGGACCTGGAGCAGATTGTAGAACAGCAGCCGGAATTTCGTCCGGGAGATGCCCTGGCATTTGCTGTACCGGGTGTGGATGGCACGGATACCATAGTGATGGTGGTACAAAGCCGGGAGAAGGACGCCGAGCAGCTAGCGGAGTTGAGCAAGCGGTTGCACGGGCTGGTCCTTGGCGAGATGGGTGTGGAATGTCACATCGAACTGGTGCCGTTGCATACC
>JBATHL010000603.1:0-1772 GCA_049666745.1 Gammaproteobacteria bacterium | reverse complement strand
GTGATGCATATCCCTGACCACGGCCTTGAGCAGAAAATCGGCTGTCTGGCCGGTGACAATACTGCACTCGATAACTTCCGGCATCTTCGTAATCGCCTTCTCGAAATTCTCGAATCGATCGGGCGTATGCCGATCCATTGAAATGCCGATAATTGCGGTCAAATCCAGTCCCAGTGCGGCGGGGTTCAACAGGGTGACGTGACCGGCAATCAAACCGGATTCCTCCAGTCGCTTGACCCGGCGCGAACAGGGCGTGGGAGACAGTCCTACCTGGTCGGCCAGTTCCAGGTTACTGATTCGCGCATTGGTTTGCATGAGCTTCAATATATGCCTGTCGATACGATCCAGCGAAATACTCATGATCTCTCCATAAATATAAATATATAGCTACTATACCTAAAATTATGATTAATTTTAGGTATTAATTTCTATTAATTACAATTTTAGAGGTAAATACGCAATCACTACCTAGTGAAAATCGACTAAAGTCACTGTCTGAATCAATCATTCTAATACAACCGTATCAGGCAGGAATTAACCGTGTCACCGTTTAATCACAAAAAATATCGTCCGTTTCCACCCATCGCCAAAACAGGCCGGCGTTGGCCTGATCACGTCATCGAGTATGCACCGGACTGGTGTAGTGTCGATTTGCGCGACGGCAATCAGGCGCTTATCGAACCGATGACACCAGGCCAGAAACTGTCCATGTTTCAACTGCTGGTCGATGTAGGATTCAAAGAAATCGAGGTCGGATTCCCCGCCGCATCGCAACCCGACTTTGATTTTGTGCGTCAATTGATTGAACAGGACCTGGTGCCCGATGATGTCACTATCCAGGTATTGACCCAGGCAAGAGAACCGTTAATTGCGCGCAGTTTCGAAGCCTTGAAAGGCGCACGCAGTGCGATCATGCATCTGTACAACTCGACTTCGACAGTGCAACGCGAGCAGGTATTCAGGATGTCACGCGAAGAAATCAAGGGGATTTCAGTTCAGGGCGCTATCTGGGTGCGTGACTATGCCGCCGCACAGCCGGAGACTGCGTGGCAATTCCAGTATTCGCCCGAGAGTTTTACCAATACGGAGATGGATTACGCAGTCGAGATCTGCGATGCCGTTATCGACGTATGGCAGCCGACCCCGGCAAATAAAACCATTATCAATCTTCCCGCAACCGTTGAAGTCGCAACGCCCAATGTCTACGCGGATCAGATTGAAACCATCTGCGACCGGATCACCCGCCGCGATTGCGTCAGAATAAGCCTGCATACGCACAATGACCGGGGCTGCGGTATTGCCGCTGCCGAACTGGGCGTGATTGCGGGTGCCGACCGCATCGAGGGTACGCTGCTCGGCAACGGTGAGCGCACCGGCAATATGGATATCGTCACCATGGCGATGAACCTGTACAGCCAGGGAATAGATCCGCAGCTGGATTTTTCGGATATGGACCGCATTATCAATGTGGTCGAAGCCTGCACCCGGTTAACCGTGCATCCACGGCATCCCTATGCGGGTGAACTGGTGTTTGCGGCCTTTTCGGGCAGCCATCAGGATGCGATCAACAAGTGCCTGCTTATCGATGAACAGCAACGCCGGCTCAAGGGTCCCGATACGCACTGGAAAGTCGCCTACCTGCCGATTGATCCGCGGGATGTCGGCAGAACCTACCAGGAAGTTATCCGCATCAACAGCCAGTCCGGCAAGGGTGGCGTCGCCTATGTCATGGAGCAGGATTACGGCCTGATCCTGCCGCGCTGGTTACAGGT
>JBATHL010000602.1:0-15684 GCA_049666745.1 Gammaproteobacteria bacterium | reverse complement strand
CGGGCATCGTCGGAGAAGTCTTCCAGGTGCGGCGCAAGTTGACGCAACGCCTCCATATCGATGCTGTGAAACAGGCTTCGCGACTGGCCCTCGGTGGAGTAGCGGAACGCGTATAGTGACTGGCCATCACAAATCCCGAGCGACATCTGTACCGGGTTTTCGATACCTTTCTCTGCGCCAACCCGCTCGATGAAACCAACCATGCGGGCAACACCTTGCGCTACGTCATCAGCCATGCCGAAGCTGAGCGCGAGAAAGAACATGATCTCCGAATCAGTTGAACCCTGGATATGCGGATACAGTTCCGGCGATACAGCCATCACCAGATCACGTTTTATGGTGGGAAAGCCGCGTATAGCGCCATTATGTACGAAGATCCAGTTCTTGAACTTGAATGGATGGCAGTTCGACTGCTGCACGGGGGTGCCGGTTGTCGCCCTGATGTGCGCCATGAACAGCGGCGATTTGATCTGCTCGGACAGCGCATGCAGGTTGCCGTCGTTCCAGGCCGGCTGAACGCTTTTATAAACACCCGGTTCGTCACCCCTGGCATACCAGCCCATGCCAAAACCATCGCCGTTGGTTGTTGTCGCACCTGCCCGGGAGTGCAGGCTCTGATCGATGAGCGAGTGTTCGGGTTTGATGATGATATCGTCGAGATAGATCGGTGTTCCCGAATAAGCCAGCCAGCGACACATTGTCCACGCCCCATCTGTTGAAAAAATTAGTATCAGGCTACTTTCGGCACTTTTTATTGATCCCGGGCAATAAAAAGATAAGTAATCAAATGGATATGTTCGGGGTCTCGTTTTGATGATTGCAAACACTTTATATAAGTTCAAATATCAGACATTACAGGTAAATTTGTATTGACTCGATAGATTATGTCTATTATCGTCGACATATGGACGTATTAACCACGGTAAAGGCGCTTGGCGCCCTTGCACAGACATCACGACTCGAAGCTTTCCGCTTGCTCATACGCAGCGGAGCAGAAGGCATGGCGGCGGGTGAAATCGCACGCGCGCTGAAAGTTCCTCACAACACGATGTCCTCGCATCTTTCGATCCTGCTCAACTCCGGGCTCATCGATTCACGCCGCGAAGGTCGTTCGATTATCTACAACATCGATTTCTCGGGTACCCGCGACCTGCTTTCCTTCCTGATGGAAGATTGCTGCCGCGGACGTCCCGAACTATGCGCACCCGTACTCGACAGCGTTTTATCGGGTTGCTGCGCCGTTAATAACTCAAGCGGAGATAAGCAATGAAAAGACTACACGTCAATATGGCGGTCAACGATCTCGACAAATCAATCGGATTCTATACTTCCCTGTTTGATAGCGAACCCACAGTAGTGAAGGACGACTACGCCAAATGGATGCTCGACGACCCGCGCGTTAATTTCGCGATCACCACGCGCGGCCAGCGCAAGGGAATCGACCATCTCGGCATACAGGTCGAGAACGAAGCCGAGCTCGGCGAGGTCTACTCGCGACTGCAGAGCGCCGGTGCGCCGGTCATTGAGGAGGGCGAAACGACCTGTTGCTATGCTAATTCCGAAAAGAGCTGGATTTTTGATCCGGAAGGCATCGCCTGGGAAACTTTTCTGACCCACGGCGAGAGCCCGGTGTATGGTAGCGATTTCATCGATACCGCGGCGCAGGACTCGGCCTGCTGTACTCCCCGGGACAAGGCGTCTGCCGACTCAGGCTGTTGCTAAACCACTGACAGGAACCAGCATGTCTACCGATTCGACCTCAGCCATGGGTGTTTTCGAGCGTTACCTGTCGGTCTGGGTGGCCTTGTGCATCCTCACCGGCGTGCTACTTGGCGTTCTGCTACCGGGTATTTTTCAGCTCGTTGCCAGCATCGAGTATGCCAGCGTCAACCTCGTGGTCGCGGTGCTCATCTGGATCATGATTTACCCGATGATGGTAAACGTCGATTTCGCATCGCTGAAAGATGTCGGCAAAAAACCCAAGGGACTTTGCATTACGCTGGTGGTTAACTGGCTGATAAAACCCTTTACCATGGCCGCACTCGGCATTTTATTCTTCGAACATATCTTTGCCGGACTGGTCGACCCGCAAACTGCCAGGGAATATATCGCCGGCATGATTCTACTCGGGGTTGCGCCCTGCACCGCGATGGTCTTCGTGTGGAGCCAGCTGGTGCGTGGCGACGCGAACTATACGCTGGTGCAGGTTTCCATCAATGACATCATCATGGTGTTCGCGTTTGCACCGATCGCGGCCCTGCTGCTCGGGGTTACCGATATCGTGGTGCCCTGGGAAACCTTGTTACTGTCGGTGGTGTTATATGTGGTGATTCCGCTGGTCGCCGGTTATGCCACACGAAAGCTCCTTGATAGCAACGGAAATCACGAGCATATCTCGGATTTCACCGGCAAGATCAAACCCTTCTCGGTCATGGGGCTGCTGGCAACGGTAGTCTTGCTGTTCGGTTTCCAGGCGCAGACCATCATCGACAAACCCATGGTAATCGCGTTGATCGCGATTCCGCTGATGATTCAAAGTTACGGGATTTTTGTCGTCGCCTACGGCTGGGCCTATCTGTGGCGGGTGCCGTTCACCACCGCAGCACCGGCCGCCCTGATTGGAACGTCTAACTTTTTCGAGCTCGCGGTAGCCGTCGCCATCAGTCTGTTCGGGTTGAATTCAGGGGCTGCGCTCGCCACCGTCGTGGGTGTACTGGTTGAGGTACCCGTGATGCTATCGCTGGTGGCGCTAGCCAATCGCACCCGCGCACATTTCGCCTGACCCGTTTTAAAATTGCACCGGCGGCCACTCGCCCAGGCTCGAGTTTTTATCTCCTTACCCGTCATTGTGTCAAGAGAGTGGCGATCCATATTGATGCCGCAGTCACCCCGGGGGGGGGTTGCGGATTTTCTGGTTTGACTTGGGTCAAAAAGGGTGTTTATATTTCTCGTGCTTTCGGTTATGAAAGGTGTTCATGTTTCATCTATTTCAATCAGTCTCGAGGGGTGTACCCGCATCGCTATCGATGTCCAGGCCGGCAACAAACTCATCGGCCGCGATGTCGAGCAGTATCTGCTGCAGATCGTTCTGAACCCTGATGATTGAGCTGTCGATGGTATCTCCAAAATCATGATGTCCCAGGCACGACGCATCCAGTTGCTGATCGCTCTGCTGGTGGTGAGCATCGGGATTGTCCTTTTCGTCGATCCGATTCCCCAGGACCTCGCCTATCACAATTTCGCTGACAAGCGTGGCTGGCTCGGCATCCCCAATTTCGGCGACGTTGCGTCCAACCTGGGTTTCCTGGTGGTCGGGGCGATTGCACTGCTTGCCCTGATCTATCGATTCAGGGAGCTGTTTCGTACCGCTGCTGACGCCCGGCCGTACCTGATCTTCTTCGTCGGTGTCACCCTGGTAAGCCTCGGCTCGGGCTACTACCACTGGGAACCTTCGAACGCCAGCCTGCTGTGGGACCGTCTACCCATGTCAATCGCCTTCATGGCGATCAGCGCAGCGGTGGTGGCCGACCGGATCAATACCCGGGCCGGTAATGGCTGGGTCCTCGCCGTACTGCTCGTGCTCGGCCTCGCGAGCCTGTTTTACTGGGACTGGACGGAGTCGTTGGGTCGCGGCGACCTGCGTTTCTACGGACTGGTGCAGTTCTACCCGATGCTCGCTCTGCCCATCATCATCTGGGCATTTAAAGACCACCACTACACCATCGGCCGGTTCCTCGGCTGGACGATCGCCTGGTACGGACTCTCCAAGGTGCTGGAGTTCTTCGACTGGGGCATCTACGAGCTGACCGGTCACCTGGTCAGCGGCCATACTCTGAAGCACCTGGCGGCGGCGGTGGCAACCTACATGGTGCTGCGGATGCTGATCGCGGCTAGCACCCAACCCGCACCGGCACCTCAGGCGGGTCGCACACGATAAGACGGTGACAGTTAACTTAATTGAGAGATAAAAAAAGCCTGCGCCGGGACGCAGGCCAGTAACGGAGGATTTGTTCTCTGACCGATGTTGAATCAATGAACGAACATCGTGAATTCGTTGGGAGATCCCGGATATTCGCTACGCGAATTCCGGGATGACAAGGAGGCTACCGTGTGATTCACACGGTAGCCTCCTTGTCAGCTCCAGGGAAACGGGCTACTCGAAACCGGGTGCAACTTGCCCTGCTCGTAACGCGAGAAGCGGAAGGGCTCGAGCAGCGAACTGGTCTGGCCGCACAGCTCTTCGGCCACCAGTTTACCAACGCCCAGCATCTTGTAGCCGTGATTCGAATCGGCAATCAGGTAGCAATTTTCACGGAATACGTCGAACACCGGGAAACTGTCGGGGGTAAACGAACCGATGCCGCCGGAAGGTTCATTCTTGTAGTGTTCGAACTGGCCCTCGAAACGCTTCTGGCAATGAGCCAGTGCGGAGACCCACATGTGGGCGAAATCTTCGCCGACCACGAAATCAGGCGAATCGACACCGTAGGGATCGACCGCGACATCGTCGGGATCGGTATCGATCGCATAGGGCGCCGCACCACCCTGGATACCACCGAAGTGAAAATCGGGCTTATAGTATATGCCCCACATCTGATCGGTGATCAGGCTGCCATCGTAAGTCGAGTACAGCGGTTCATTGCTATCGACATGGATCACCGGTGGGAACCGGCCATCGTTGGTCTTCTGCAGTTCGGGATCGACACCGAGGGTGCCTTCCTGCAGCGACCAGTAAATCCACATCGGTATATTGCTGTGTATCTGACCGTACGCACCCTTGATGCTGATGGTTTTCGGCAGTTCGAGCATGTCCCAGACCGTCTTGGCCCAGGGACCGGCGCCGATCACAACCTGGTCGCAACCAATTTCACCCTTGTCGGTTTCAACGGCCTGGATTGCGCCACCGGCCGAGTCACTCTTGAATCCTGTCACGGTACACCCGGTCAGAATGCGCACACCTTCATTTTCAGCTTTGGTTGCAAGCGCGTAAATCGCTTTGGTGTTGTTGGCGTAGCCACCACGCTTTTCGTGCAGTACCGATGTTATTCCGGTCGCCTGCCAGTCATGGAACAGGGTTTTCATGTAATCCGAAGATTCCTTTTCACCTTCGATAAAGGTTGATTCGTAGCCGATATCCTTTTGCTGCTGCGCGATCGTGGCCACGTCGGCATGCATGCTTTCCGGGCTGATCTGCATGTATCCAACCGGGTGATAACTGTAACCTTCCGGATCGGTCTCCCAGACGCTGACGCTATGCGCCATCAACTCGCGCATCGCCGGCTGGAAGTAGTTATTGCGCACGACCCCGCAGGCGATGCCCGACGCACCCGCGGCAATTCCGCTCTTGTCGACGACCAGTATATCCTTGCCATCGCCTTTACCCTGGGCTTTTAACTGCTGCGCCAGGTGGTAGGCGGTGCTGAGACCATGAATGCCCGCGCCGATGATCAGATATTTCACATGTGAAGGAATTGCCATTGTTTGACCTGCCGTGTTTATACGTTGCTCGAGTAGGGCAGCCGTAACCACAGTGCCCAGATATCAATCGCAAGAGGATATCTGAAATAATTCCGCCCACGCTGAACTAGAACGACTAAACAAAAGACAATAACGACATGCCCGGATGTCGTTATCATCAGGCATAGAAACACCTAATCGAGGTTCTCGACGGCCTCGCGAATCCGTTCAACCGCCTGCTCGACCCGGCTACGCGGACAGGCGAAATTCAGGCGCATCCAGCCCGGACTGCCAAATGTGTGGCCGGGCGACATGCCGACCCCGGCATCTTCGAAAAATTTCGCCGTGTCTTCAAGCTTCAATGCGGAAGCATCGATCCAGGCCAGGTAGGTCGATTCAACCGGCCCCAGGTGCAGCCCCGGAATTGAATTGATTGCTGCAATCAGGTAGTCCCGGTTGGCGGCGAGATACTCACACTGCTGGCGATTCCATTCATCACCGAACTCGTATGCCGCCTCGCCCGCGGTATAACCCATTACACCCACGTGAGGAATAATGCCGGTGCGGGCACGCAACATGCCGGCGTACAGCTCGCGATTGGGCACGATGGCGAAAGAAAACCCCAACCCGGCCAGGCTAAAGGTTTTGCTCGGCGCCATCAGCGTGATACTGCGCTGCTCAATCTGCGGGTTCAAGGATGCGATCGGGATATGGCGTTTGTCTGGGTCCAGAATCAGGTCGCAGTGAATTTCATCCGAACAGATGATCAATTCCTGTCGCTCGGCGATATCCGCCAGACGACGCAATTCAGACTCACGGTAAACTGCGCCACCCGGATTCTGCGGGTTGCAAAACAGCATAACCTGCCCGGGTCTGGCCGGCTGTTGTTCGAGCCAATCGAGGTCAATGATCATGCGATCATCCCGCAGGCACATCGGCACCGGCTGATTTACGCGCGAGCTCAGCCCCGGCGCCATGCTGATATTGAAATAAATCACAGCCGGCGTATATACGGAATCACCAACCTCGCCATTACTGCGACAGGCACAATTCATCGCCCCAACCACCCCCGGCAGAAACAGCAACCAGGCCGGATCGATTTCCCAGCCATAGCGGTTCTGCATGCGTGCAACAACAAGTTCGATCAGGTGTTCAGACGAGTCCGTATAGCCGAAAACCGGGTGCTGGGCCCGTTTAATCAGGGCTTGCTGGATTGCAGGTGCGATCGCAAAATCGGATTCCGCCACCCACATCGGCAGGATGTCCCGGCCACGATACTTCTCCCACTTTAAGCTACTGGTATTACTGCGATCAATTATCTGATCGAAGTCAAAAGTCTCGGTCATCTGCGCTCGGTACTGTATTTCGTTGCGGCGATCATATGCCAAGCCTGTTGCGCGTCCAAGTGATTTCGATGATTAGCGCTTGACCTTTAAAAAGTCAGTTGCGATGCTCCGCGCATGAACAATGAATACGACTACATCATCCTCGGCGCCGGTTCGGCCGGATGTGTGCTCGCCAACCGCCTGAGTGAAAGCGGCGAGCATTCGGTATTGATTGTCGAAGCCGGTCCGATGGATAAGAAACTGCTAATTCACATCCCCGCCGGGGTGCATAGCGTTTACAAGGACCCGAGCATCAACTGGAACTACGAATCCGAAGTCGAAGCCGAACTGGAGCAACGTAATATCGAATTGCCGCGCGGCAAGGTGGTCGGTGGTTCATCATCGATCAACGCGATGGTTTACATGCGCGGCCATCCGAAGGATTACGACCGCTGGAACAATAAACTCGGACTCAAGGGCTGGAGTTACGCCGACTGCCTGCCCTATTTCAGGAGCGGCGAAACGTCGGAGCGCGGGGAGAATGAATGGCGTGGCGGCAGCGGACCACTGGGCGTGGCCAAAGCGAAACTGGATAATCCCATGTTCGATGCATTTCTGACCGCGGGAGAAACCTCGGGACAGGGCCGCTCGGACGACCTCAATGCCTACAAACCTGAGGGTCTTGCGCGTCTCGACAGCACGATCCGCGATGGGCGCCGTTGCAGCGCCGCGGTGGCACATTTAAAACCGGCACTAGCGCGCCCCAACCTGGACCTGGTAACCCATGCACTGGTCGAGCAGGTACTGCTCGATAACAAGCGCGCGATCGGGGTCAAATTCCGGCATCAGGGTAAAATCCAGGTTATTCGCGCTGCCCGTGAAGTCATTGTCTCCTGTGGCGCAATCAAATCACCGCAGCTGCTGATGCTATCCGGTATTGGTCCAGTCGCCGAGCTCGAGAAGCATGATATTCCGGTTCGGCACGAACTGCCTGCAGTCGGGCAGAATCTGCAGGATCATTTGAAGATTCATTGCGCCTGGAGGTGTACCCAGTCAATCACCTACCATCGGGTCGATCGGCCGTGGAACAAGCTCAAGATAGGTATGCGCTGGCTGACCTCCCAAACTGGATTCGGTGCCTCGAATATCTGGGAAGCCGGTGGTTTGATCCGTGGCAATGAAAGCGTGGACTATCCAAACCTGCAATATCACTTCGCGCCGGTTTCGGCCAAATACCAGGGCAGTAAAATTACTCTGTCGCAAGGGTTCACACTACAGGTCGATCAACTCAGGCCGGCAAGCAAGGGTCATATCGCACTCAACTCGGCCAACCCGCTCGACAAGCCCGCCGCGCATTTCAATTACTTGAGCGAGGCCCATGATTTACAGGAGTTGCTCGAGGGTTACCGAAAAATTAACGAACTGGTCATGCAACCCGCGTTTATCGCGTTTCGCGGTGAGCGCACCGACCCGGTGCCGGAAATTAAATCGGATAGTGAAGTGGAAAACTGGATTCGCCAGACTGCATCCACCGACTATCATCCCAGTTGTACCTGCCGCATGGGCAACGACGACGACTCCGTGGTCGATGCGGAAATGAAAGTACACGGCATCGAAAGCCTGCGCGTGGTCGATGCTTCGGTCATGCCCGAAATCGTCAGTGGCAACCTCAATGCGCCGACGCAAATGATCGCCGCGCGCGCCGCCGATTTTATTCTCGGCAACACACCTCTGGCACCCGAGCATGCCAGTTTTCATTTTCAACAATAACAAAGCCCCGTTGACCCGACAGCTATCCGCGACTGGCACCTGAATATCGATCGGTAATCTATGAGATTTTTGACATGAAACAAAAGCTACATAAAGAGCTACAGGCACTACTCGACTTTTACCACAGGCAACGGCAAAACCTGCCTGAAGCTTTCACCTATGCCGCGGGCATCATCAACAGTCCCGGTTTTTTCACCATGGCCGACCTGCAGCGCCACCTCAACAATCCGTTGCTGCAACCGGAATGGGTACACGTCAAGCTCGATGGTAAGCGGATCGAACTGGAGAAAACCTGCTTTTACAAAACCGTACAGGGCAGGAAACTACATTTCATGGACAAGGAGATTTTAGGCAATGCCATCGGCAAGGGTGCCGCGGTCGTGCTCGAAGGCATCGATATCCTCGAACCGGGTATCAATGAATTCGTCGCCAGGCTTGATGAATCCTTACCCTGTGTGCTGTCGAACAGTGAAGTCTTTTTCTCACAACAGGATAGTGAAGCCTACGAAGGTCACTGCGACGCGGATGATGTGCTCGTGGTGCAACTCGCCGGCAAGAAGACCTGGCAACTGTTTCAGCCGCAGCAACGACGCTATGCAGACATCCAGGAATTAAACGATCAGCAGCTCGGACCGGTTATGGAGGAGGTAGCAATGCGCCCGGGTGACGCGCTTTATGTTCGCGCCGGCGTTCCACATCGCTGTATCACCAGTGCAGCATTCAGCCTGCACATGTCGTTCGATCTTGTTGATAACACCCCGACCACAGCTGAAATCACCCGCGAAGCGGACAACCAGTACAAACATGCCTGTGAGCTACCCTACGCATCGACGACCAGTGTCGTCGACCGCTACGTTTCCATTTTAAAATCGGATGGGTTCCAGTCGGCATTAGAGCAGGCTACCGAGTTTAAGCGTGCTGAAATTTCACGCTTTCGCCAGATGCTCGGCCGCTCCAGTGCAGTCAGAAACCTGGGTAAATTTAACTAGCAAGTCTCGCTAACGCCGGTTACAGATAACGTGCCGGCGCGCAGGCGGTGGGATCAAAAGGTTGCTCTGCCCCACTGATATTATTCGCAATCAACTGCCCCGTAACCGGGCCCATCGTCAATCCCATGTGTGAATGCGCAAACGCCAGCCACAGGTTTTCATGACGCGGTGCCGGGCCGATGATCGGCAAGGTATCGGGTACTGTCGGGCGTCGACCCATCCAGGGTTCGTGCAGCAGGATTTTACCAACCGGAAAAGCCTCACCCACTCGCGGTATCACCTGCGCGACCTGGCGCGGATCCGGCGCAGTTTCATGATGGACCAGATTTGAGCCGGTGGTTACCCTCAGCCCCATATCCATCGGCGACATCACGTAACTGGCATCGACATCGAAGACAGGGCCTGACAGGCCGGCTTCAGCCTGCGGTGCAAAAATGGTGTGGTAGCCACGCTCGATTGCAAGCGGGTTTGGGTAACCCAGTTGCCCGATTAATTCGGGCGTCCAGGCCCCCATGCAAACCACCACCCGGTCGACAATTTCGCATCCCTGTTCGGTGGTCAACTCCCAGGCACCGTTCGCTTGCTGCAAAGACTTGATAGCATCACATTTCACCAGGCCACCAGCTTCGACGAACATCTGCGCATATGCCTTGCATAACTTCTGCGGGTTTCGAATCGATACCGACTCGTCGATCAACACCGCCTGCACGAAGATTCGCTTCAAATCCGGTTCGTAATCGTGTAACTGGTCGGCGTCTAGCAAGGTATGCTTGACGCCGCATCGTTGCAGCAGCTCGCGTTCCAGTTGATCACGCTGAAAGGTGGTCCGACTGCGATAGAGTTTCAATCCTCCACCCTGGTTGAGTAAATATTGCGCATCGGCCTCGGCTATCCATTGCTTATGAATTTCGATCGATGCCCGGGTCAATGCGCTCATGGCATCACCACCGCGCAAAAAGGTTTCGCGCCTGCATCGACTTAAAAAGCGAACCAGCCAGGGGAATAGTGACAACAGGTGCGGGTAATGCAGTAGCAGGTCGGCATCTCGATTGAGTATCAATCGATGCAAGCGACCCAGCAGGGCAGGATCGGCTATCGGGGTGATATTGCTATAGCTGAGTATGCCGGCATTTCCGGACGAGGTTTCTTCGCCCGGACCACGCCGATCGATCAAGGTTGCCTGGTAACCGCGCCGCTGCAATTCGAGCGCACAGCAAATACCGACAATACCGGCGCCAAGGACTGTAACGGACTGTTTCATTCTTGCCGCATCTAGGCTTTTCTTTCGGTAGCTATCTGCGAACGGTGATTACGCGGCGAGCTACCGAAATACTTGCGATAGCAGGCAGTAAAATATGACTGGGTTTCGAAACCGGTGGCAATCGAAATATCGATCACGCTGTGGTTGGTGTTGAGTAACAGTTGCTTGGCATGCGTCAAACGCAACGACAGGTAGTACTGGCTAGGAGTTACGTCGCGATATTTATGAAACAACCGTTCTATCTGACGCAACGACAGACTACATTTCTCGGCAATAGACGGTAGCGACAGCGGTACTTCAATATTGTTTTCCATCAGGTTGATGACATCGATTAACTTCGGCGCACTCATCGCCAGATCGATGCGATCCGCCATCTGTTGCGAATCAATTTCGGTGCGGATGCGATCGTGTTGAAACTGCTGTGAAATCTGCTGGGCCAGCTGGCGTCCGTACTCATTCTCGATCAACTTGAGCATCATATCCAGCGCAGCCGTACCACCGGAACAGGTGAAACGACGGTCGCCAATTTCGTAAAGCGTGAACGCGACTTCAAGTTGCGGGTAGAGCTCCTTGAATACAGGAATATTCTCCCAGTGAATCGTGCACCGGCATTCATCCAGCAAGCCTGCGCGCGCTAGAATAAAGCTGCCCGAGCTGGCTGAACCGAGGCTTACCCGCTGCCTGTCCAGTAACCTGAGTTGTTTGAGCGTTTTCGCGTCATCAAAATGTTGCGCCGTGTTAGGCGCGACAATCACCAGGCTATCCAGATCTTTCGCTTCCGTCAGCGCCCTGGTAGGCACGGTAATACCGCAACTGGCCGCAACCGGAGTCTCGTCAGCCGCGAAGTACTCCCAGGCAAACAGGCTCTCGTCAGATAAACGATTAGCGGCCCGCATCGAGTCAACCACGCAACTGAATGGTATCAGCGGAAAGCCTTCGATCAACAGAATACCAATGGTCCTGGTGTCGTTGCTAATTTCTTACACCCTCTTCGTCTGTTACTGAATTTCGTCCCATTCTAGCGAAAATACATGTATCCACAACTTCGATCGATCGGAATGCCTAAATCCAGGATGGCGCTGGCAAATAGTTCAGGGTCGCCCTTAGGTCAGCCTGAAAAAACGCCAAAAACCATACTTGTCGGTTTAATCCATCATTCTTTAGACTGGATTATCAGGAGTTATCGATGAGTGAAGTAAAACAGGCAACCAGGGGTCGACGCGGACGCGGTGGACGCGACGCACGCCGCGCCGGTGTAGCCACCGTGACCGCGAGCGCACCCTATATAAAGCGTAAAATTCCATTTTTCGAAGTGCTCGACGAGGAAGGCCTGCAGCTGATCGAAAACAATGCCGATACGATTCTTGAAGAAGTCGGCATCGAATTCCGCGACATGCCGGAGGCACTGGAAATTCTCAAACAGGGTGGAGCCGAAATTGACGGCGTTACCGCACGTTTTCCACGCGGCCTGTGCCGTTCTATTATTCAGGCGTCCGCACCCGCCGAGTACACCCAGCATGCACGTAACCCCGCGCGTAATGTTCAGATCGGTGGTAAGAACACCGTATTTGTTCCCGCTTACGGCAGTCCTTTCGTGTTTGACCTGGACAAGGGGCGCCGCTATGCAACCATCGAGGACTTTCAAAACTTCGTCAAACTCGCTTATGCGTCGCCAAGCCTGCATCATTCCGGCGGTACAATTTGCGAACCAGTCGATGTCCCGGTCAACAAGCGTCACCTCGACATGGTTTACTCGCACATCAAGTATTCCGATAAAGCCTTCATGGGTTCGGTCACCGCGCCCGAGCGCGCACAGGATACCGTCGAGATGATCAAGATCATCGCCGGTGAAAACTACATCGATGCGGAAAGCGGACGGCCACGCACCTATGCGACAAGCCTGATCAATGCCAACTCGCCAATGACCTTTGACGATACCATGCTCGGCGCCGCCAAGGTTTACGCCGAAAACAACCAGGCAACGATTGTTACACCATTTATCCTTGCCGGTGCGATGTCACCGGTTACAGTCGCCGGTACCGCGGCACAGTCGCTCGCCGAGGCGCTCGCCGGAATGACTTTCGTGCAACTGGTCAATCCCGGTGCGCCGGTTATATTCGGCAGCTTCGCCAGCTCCATGTCGATGCAGTCAGGCGCGCCGACCTTCGGTACGCCGGAACCGGCCCTGGTGCTCTATGTCATGGCCGCACTGGCACGCCGACTCGGGGTACCGTTTCGTTCCGGCGGCGGGCTTTGCGGCTCCAAGCTGCCCGATGCCCAGGCTGCCTACGAAGCCGCCAGCACCCTGTATCCGGCGGTCATGGCAGGGGTCAACTTCGTCTTGCATACCGCCGGCTGGATGGAAGGTGGCTTATCGATGGGCTATGAGAAATTCATCATGGATGCCGACCAGGCGGCGATGATGGAAATTCTCATGGGTGGGGTCGATCTTTCCGAAAACGGCCAGGCGATGGACGCGATTCGCGAAGTCGGTCCCGGGGTTCATTTCCTCGGCTGTAACCATACGCAGAATAATTTCAAGACCGCGTTTTATCGCTCGCCGATTACCGACAATAACAGCTTCGAGCAATGGCAGTCGGAAGGCAGTCTCGATCATGCGCAGCGCTGCAATGCCCGCTTCAAGAAACTGCTCGCCGAATACGAAGCACCGCCGCTCGACCCGGCCATCGACGAAGCCCTGCTGGCATTCATCAAGCAACGCAAGGATTCGATGCCGGATTCGATGGTTTAAACTATTCGGGCCTCTCCCTTCGAGGGGGTCAGAGCACGGTTTTCGATGCTTTCCGAGCGAAGGTTGAAATGTATGACGAAAAGCGTGGTCTGACCCCGAGGGTTCAGGCCTGGAATGGTCGGGGTCGGAGCAGATTTTTCTGCAACACTTTCCTTAATCTACTCCGTTGTTATAGAAAAATCTGCTCTGACCCCCTCGAAGCCACCCGATGGCCACCACTAGAGACACGCAAAAATATCGTGCAATGGACCGGCTTAGGGACTAGTATTTTGGGCGATTGATCAAATTATGATCAGATCCTTACCGCGCTTCACTACAATTAAACCTATGAGTGACGAAAAAGCCGCAGCAATAACCGAGCATTTTGGTTTTTTGCAAGTCCCCAATTATTCGATGATAGCGTTTTCCTCTGCAATCGAACCATTGCGTATGGCGAATCGCGATGCCGGCAAGGAACTTTATCGCTGGAGCGTTTATACGATCGATGGGTTACCGGAAAAGGCCAGTAACGGGCTTGAAATTACGCCCGATGGCAGCATCGAAAGCGCGACCGATATTTCGATTTTGTTCGTCTGTGGTGGCGCTGATATCGCCGACACCTGGTCCAGATCATTACAGTTTGCGTTACGCCGTATCGCTAAACGTAATAACGTGAAACTCGGGGCACTGTGCACCGGCAGTTACCTGCTCGCGCGCGCGGGTTTACTCGACGGCTATAAATGTACGATTCACTGGGAAAATATTGCCAGCCTGCGGGAAGAGTTTCCAGAAGTACAGGTATCCGATGACCTGTTTCTGTTTGACCGCGATCGCATCACCTGTGCCGGCGGGCAGGCATCGATGGACATGATGCTGCAACTGATAAACGATCGTCACGGCAATAAACTGGTTACCCACATATCCGAGCAATTCATGTGTGAACGTATCCGTAGCTCGGATGATCGACAACGCATACCTCTGCACCTGGCGCTCGGATCAAATCAGCCCAAACTGACCGAGGCGGTCACCTTGATGGAAGCGAATATCGAGGAGCCGATCAGCCTCGATGAACTATCCAGCTACGTTGGCATCTCCAGGCGCCAGCTCGAGCGCCTGTTTCAAAAACATTTGAATTGTGTGCCCACCCGTTACTACCTGAATTTGCGTCTCAATCGTGCACGCCTGCTGCTACTGCAAACGAGTAAATCAATCGTTGATATCGCGCTCGCCTGTGGTTTTATCTCGGCACCGCATTTCAGTAAATGCTACCGTGATTTATTCGGTCTGCCGCCCCGCGACGAGCGCCGCAAACTGCAGCTGAAGTCTGCTGCCCAGGACGAGGCTGATCTCGCGAGTTAGGCGCGACTGCGGCGGCGGCGCGAGCGGCGCTTGCGATCCTCGGCAGCGCTACCTTCGATCGCCGGTTTAGGCGCCGGCAGGGTCACCACTTTGGAAAGTTCCTCGTAGCTATCGATCTTATGCGGCAGCGCCATCGCCTCGATAAAATATTCCTGAAAACTGGGCTCGATCGCGGTTTCGATTTTTTCAACCTTGGGCAGAATTTCGCCTATTTCGAGTCGCGACGGAAAATTCAGTAAGGCAATACGAGCACCGGTTCCGGCGGCATTACCGACCGAGCCGACATTATCGAGGTTACAGTCCGGAATCAGTCCCAGTATCATTGCGTATTTAACATCGATATGGCTACCAAACGCACCGGCCAGGCCGATACGATCAACTTTTTCGATGCCCATACGATCGATCAACAGGCGGGTGCCGGCATGCAACGCGGCCTTGGCCAGCTGAATCGCACGCACATCGTTTTGCGTTATCCTTATCGAACGCTCACCCTCCTGCAACACATAGGCAAAGGTGCGGCCATCCTGAACGATGCGGTCGCTATCCTTGCCCGCAACCGGCCCGATAACACCATCCTGATCGATGATGCTGGCGAGAAACATTTCCGCAACTACTTCGATTATTCCAGAACCGCAAATTCCGCTAACCCCGATACGCGCGCTTTTCTCGGCAAAGTCGGGGGCGTCGGACCAGGCCTCACAACCAATCACTCGAAAGCGGGGTTGCAGTGTTTCGGGGTCGATGCGGACGCGTTCGATTGCGCCGGGAGCAGCCCGCTGGCCGGAGGTAATC
>JBATHL010000601.1:0-2778 GCA_049666745.1 Gammaproteobacteria bacterium | reverse complement strand
TTGCTCGCCGGGTGCACCTCCATCCCGCTGGAGGAAAGGGAGAGCCGGAGAGCGGAAATCGACAGGGCTGCCGAGGAAACCATTGCCACTCTTTCCGAAAAGGACGCCGATTTTTCTGCTGCCCTCGAAAACGCGGCAGGGTATTTCGCCGGGACTGCGTCAACCACGACGGTGGCAGTCATCGGAGGCGCTTATGGCATCGGTGTGCTGGTGGACCTGTCCACTGGTGATCGCACCTATATGAACGTCAAGCGAATCGACCTTGGCGCGGGCCTGGGATTACAAAAATACCGGGGCGTGATATTAGCCAATGACAAGGAACAACTAGAAGACTGGAGACAGGGGGGCTTTTACCATTCTGTCTCGACGGATGCGAAGGCATACATCGTTTCAGAAGGCGGCGCTACGCTCACGGCCACGGCGAAGGTAGCAAAACTCACTATCAACAAAGATCTAACCGATACCGGTCTCTCTGAAATCAGCATCCCGAACACGGGGTTTGGTATCGAAGACGGGCGCGAACCCGTCGAACAACGTACCTGGGACCGCAAACTGCCGTTCATGGCCCAGAAGGTAATCGACCTGGGTTATGACCTTCCTTTGCCCTTTGGCATTTCGGTCCTGTATACCAACATCGACCAGGCCCAGAACCTGGACAACCTGAGCGTGGGTTTCAGCGGTGGCGAGAAAGAACCGTTCGACTGGGTGGCCTTTGAAAACGCACGTTCCGTAACAGATACCTGGCAACTACTGGGTGACATGTGGCTGCTTCCCTTCCTCAACCTGTTTGCTTTCGTCGGCGACATTGAAGGTGATGCGCCAATGAATGTCCTGCTGGAAGGTAATGGTATGCTGGAGCAACTGGGTATCGACTGTACCCGCCCGGGTAACCTGGTTATCTGCAGGCGTTTACAGGACCAATTGATCGACCTGCCTATCGAGTCGGGTTTTTCGGGTAGGAACTACGGTGTGGGCTTCAACCTGGCCGGCGGCTGGAAAGGTTTTTTCTTCACACTGCCGGTTTCGTTTTCCTGGGCCAACATGGATACCACGGATGTCGAGGGCGGCGCCGTAATTTCGGCTTCGCCACGTCTCGGGCGGCTCATCAAGCTGGGAGGCAACGGCAACCTGGGGCTCTACGTTGGTGCTAGCTACCTGGACAGCAATTTGACTGCCAACGGATCGTTGGCGATTCCAGAGACGGACGTCACGATCGATTACACCATCGAGCAAAGCAACAAGGATAGGTGGGCGGGCATACTGGGAGCCAACTGGGCCATCAATGGCCGCTGGTCGCTGCAGGCGGAATACAACGGGTTTTTTGGTTCACGCAAGTCGTGGATTGGTTCGGTTTCCTTTCGGTTCTGACTTTAGCGAGCACGGCCATTCATCGGAGGCCTGTGGGAGTATAGAACGAATAAAGGGCCTTTACGCCAAGAACCCTGAGATTAGCAATAGCCATTCAGATCTTTTTATACCCTTGCTTGCGGCAGAAAATAAGTCGGGCTTACTGGGTTTTCAGATCAACCAGTAACTGCTGAAAATCCGGATCTTCACGCAATAACTGTCGCCCAGCTTCAATCAACTTGTCGACCTGCTCATCTTTGAGCGCAAAACTCGTAGGAATGGCGTTGAAGAACGCCAGGGTTTTCGGGTGCTTGATTTTTTGAATACTGACATTGATGAAATGTGTTTTTACAGCTTGCTCAGGTGTAGACAGCTCCGTCGCCCATTTTTCTACTACTTCCCTGGTCAAAAGCATACTGTCGGTGTCATAGCGTAAAAGTTGCAGGTTTGTGACAGCGCCAACTACGCCGATCGCAGACGGCTCCTTATTGCTTAAATCCATGTCTTCATTGGTTTCCGTTGCCGCATTAACCATGAGAACCACGACATGCCGTGGCGGCTTTTCATTTCTTTCATAGACATTTTCAGAGCCACCGGATATTGCCATGATGTCAGAAACTGCACGTAGCCCGAGGTTGTCGGTGATTCCACCATCCACGAAATGGACAAACTTGCGCTTATCCTTTTGATCATAGGTTTCCAGTTGGGAAATCAGCACGGGCAGATTTTGCCCCTCATACATCCCGGCGGTATTATGCAGACGCGTGGTTCCGAGTAAATTCATATCGCTACAGGTATCGTAATTTGCTACCACGACCGGGTTAAAAAGAACCGGAACGGCAGAAGACGCAGTGACCGCGTCGGCTACAGGGTATGCGGATAACTCGGAGCACAACAGGTCAAAGTATTCCTGTATAAAGGAAAAACGAATACCGTAAGCCAGGTCCGAGGCGTTGATGATAATCATTGGCCGGTCCGGCCGGATCATGTCCGCAAACGTGGCATCGTGGAATAAAAACTTCTGATAGTACTTGATAGCTGACTCGGTCCGGCCATTCTTACTGAACCAAAGGAATGGATTCAAGGCCCTCAGGATCAGGTGTTTTTGCAGATTGAATTTTAAAAAGTCTTTTTCATAATTTTCAAAAATACCATCGCCATGAAGACCGTAATAGGCAGAGGTGAAACTGCCACCTGAAACCGAGCTGATGTAATCAACTTCATCCAGTAGCCTGCCTGAACGGCCTTCATAATTGATGCTGGTGTAACGCAATTCCTGCATAACGCCATAAGACAGTGCCGCGGCCCGGGTACCACCACCGGAGAATGTCAGAATGAACCTGATATCACTGTCGCTGTGTGCTTCACGCAAATCATGAAGTGAATATCTATCCGCATCTCGCGGGTCCGGGATTTCGACATTTTTCGGGG
>JBATHL010000600.1:0-1714 GCA_049666745.1 Gammaproteobacteria bacterium | reverse complement strand
CATTTATACTCGTCGAGCGATTGCATTGAAACCTGTTTCCTGGCAGGTTGCAATGCCAACCAATCGTCCCGGGTGGGCACTATAAAACAACAGGATCGACTTTCACCCGGTTTCCGGTACTACCCGGGGTCGGGGCAGAGTTTGCCAGTGGCAATTCGACTTTAGCCCGGATCGTCTGCGCTGGCAGAAGCAGGACCTGATTTGGGCAAGTTGAGGTGCAGCAGCAGGTAAGCCGCCAGGGCCGACAGGATTGAGCCCAGCACGATCCCCAGCCTGTCGCCAATAAAGTAAGCACCGCTACCGTGTTCGAAAGCCAGGCCCGCGATAAAGAGGCTCATGGTGAAGCCGATACCGCAGGCGAAGGCGACCCCGAGAATTTGCATCCAATTGACATTACCCGGAAGTTGAACCAGGCGCAGGCCGACGGCGAGTCCGACAAACAGCATAATGCCAACCGGTTTGCCGAGGAACAATCCAAGGATCACGCCCAGGGTTACCGGGTGATTTAAATCGCTCATCGACATACCGCCAAACGACAGTCCGGCATTTACAAACGCAAATATCGGCAGAATCGCAAACGCCACCGGGCCGTGTAAATCATGTTCCAGGCGTCGCAGCGGCGATTGTCCCTGTCGATCTCGCATCGGCACGCAAAATGCAATCAGCACCCCGGCCAGGGTGGCATGCACGCCCGACTTTAAAACGGCAGTCCACAGCACTACACCGAGCAGCAAGTAAGCCGAAAGCCTGGTGACACCCATCCGATTCATGATGACGCCAAAGGCCAGTGCAGCACCGCCAAAGATTAGTGCGGTGGTGGAAAGATCACCGGTATAGAACAGTGCGATTATGACAATCGCCGCCAGGTCATCAAATATGGCGAGGGTAAGCAGGAAGACCTTGAGTGCAGTTGGCACCCGTGAACCGAAAACGCCAAGTAAAGCCAACGCAAATGCGATATCGGTCGCGACCGGAATCGCCCAGCCATCCAGCGCAACAGAATCGTTCCAGTTCATCCAGGCGTAGATCGACGCGGGAACAATCATGCCGCCAAGCGCACCCATACCCGGCAAAATGACCTGCTTGAATGACGACAACTCACCTTCCATGATTTCGCGTTTTATCTCGAGACCGATAAGGAAGAAAAATACAGCCATCAGACCATCGTTCACCCAGAGCAACAGTGGTTTGTTAATCTCGAGCGCACCTACCTGCACGGCGACAGTGGTATCCAGCAGATCACCGTAAACTGGTGCGAGCGGTGAATTGGCCACCAGCATGGCGGCAATGGCGGCAGCCAGCAACAGCAGGCCAGCGGTTGATTCCAGTTTCATGAATTCCCGGATTGCATTGGCAAACACCGAGGTATCCTGATTTGTTGTCATATTTCTTCTGCGGTACGCGTCAGTAAAGTAGTACGATCATAACCCCGGATCGGATGGATTGTTACACCAGAATTAGAAGGGGATTTACTGGTTTATCGAGATGGCAGCCACGGCATCGGTGAATCGATCCGTTTGTGCGAGGGTATTGCGGTGTTTATACTCGACTGTCCCAACCAAGAGGAGCAAACCATGAGCGCTTACATGATCGCCAACGTCAAGGTGAACGATGATTCCTGGATTCCTGAATACGCGCAAAAAGTACACGAAATCGTGCATAAACACGGCGGCAAGTATCTATCCCGCAGTGGCAATCTCACGCTGCTGGAAGG
>JBATHL010000599.1:0-1691 GCA_049666745.1 Gammaproteobacteria bacterium | reverse complement strand
GCTATGGCACCAGCAAACTCCGCAACCGGTTTTTGAACCTCGCCAGGCGGTTTGACTGTGTCGATCAACTTGGGCCGACTTCTTTTGCGTTATACCAGGCCACTTTGCTTTCCCTGGAAGAATTCCGCTTCAACGCCAGTGACGAGCTCAGGAACAGTCTGCTGGAAATTAAGGGCATCAAAATGCATCCCGGATATCACGCTTTTGTCGTGTCTTGTTATTTGAACAGCCTGATTAGCAATCCATCCGCTATCAAGCAGGAAGATCTGCAACTGATTGCTGAACTGAGAGGAAATTTCACCACTACCAATATCTGGCTAGAATCCGTGTTAACCAGGTTAGTGATTGCTTCAAACTAGGGAAATAGTTCACAGATCACAATATGTTTATGACGCAAGCCACGGATAAATATATAAAATTTTATTTAAACTATAATATACTCATAGTCTGAGTATTTACTCTAATTCAACTATAGACCGCAACTAATTATGGCCGCCACCAATATGAATCTGACCGGGATCGCGCGCAAGCTGGTTCTCGACAACCACCTGGATGAAGCTGCTGCGGTCGAGGCGGTTGAAAGCGCGAACAAGGAAAGCATTCAGCTCACCAGCTATCTGGTTAAAAACAAGATCGTCCCGTCAAACGTAATCGCGATGATTTCGTCACAGGAATTCGGGCTACCGGTTTTTGACCTGGACGTGATGGACATCGAGCTAGCGGCATTCTCGCTGGTCGAAGAAAAACTGATTACCAAACTCAGTGCGATACCGTTGTTCAAACGTGGCAACAAACTTTACATTGCCATATCGAGTCCAACCAATACCCAGGCGCTCGACGAATTCAAGTTTGCGACCGGACTCTCTACCGAAGCGGTGCTGGTGCAGGAAGACCAGCTCGTCGTATTCATCGACAAGGCGATCAGCACGATGGATTCGGGCATGGACAGCATGGGCGACATGCTCGACGATGATCTCGAAGATCTTGATATCGGTGGTGAAGAAGAAGAACAGGCAGGCGCTACCGCCGCCGACGCCGAAGATGCGCCGGTGGTCAAATACGTTAACAAGATTCTGCTCGATGCGATTAACAAGGGCGCCTCGGATATTCACTTCGAGCCCTACGAAAAGCGCTACCGTGTACGTTACCGCATCGACGGCATACTTTCCTAAGTCGCCTCGCCACCGGTTACGATAGCTGCCAAGTTAACCGCTCGTGTCAAGGTCATGTCGCGCATGGATATTTCGGAACGCCGCGTGCCCCAGGACGGTCGCATCAAGCTCAAATTATCGAAAAAACGCGCCATCGACTTTCGTGTCAATACCTGCCCCACGCTGTTCGGTGAAAAGGTCGTGCTGCGTATCCTCGACCCATCGAGTGCCCAGCTCGGCATCGATGCGCTGGGATACGAACCGGAGCAGAAAGATCTCTACATGAAGGCGTTGGCAAATCCCTACGGCATGATCCTGGTAACAGGACCCACCGGTAGTGGTAAGACGGTGTCGCTATACACGGGTCTCAATATTTTGAATGTCCCGGAAACCAACATATCGACGGCTGAAGATCCCGCGGAAATCAACCTCGAGGGAATCAACCAGGTCAATGTAAACGATAAGGTAGGACTTACCTTTGCCGAAGCCTTGAAGGCATTCCTGCGCCAGGATCCCGATATCATCATGGTGGGTGAGATT
>JBATHL010000598.1:0-8240 GCA_049666745.1 Gammaproteobacteria bacterium | reverse complement strand
ACCCCAGCAATATGCTGTTCTAGCCCGGGCTGCACTGCTCGGTGAAGTACCTGCCCGGGGTTTACTTTCCCTGCCACACCGGGTCGCGTTTTTCCGCGAAGGCACGCGGGCCTTCCATGAAATCTTCCGACATCAGCATTTTCTGGTAGATAGGCAAGTCCTCGTTACCGGGTTTGGTTGCGGCGAAAGCCTGCGGCATCGGCAGGTTGTAAATTGCCGGTACGACTTCTTTTAACGCTTGCAGCGCCAGCGGCGCACCGCGCGCCACTTCGCAGGCGAGTTCGCGCACCGTGTCCATGAGTTCGTCGTAGGGGCAGACGCGACACACCAGGCCCCATTGCAGGGCTTCCGCCGCGCTCATGCGCCGCCCGGTGTAGAGCAGCTCCATCGCCACGTTGTAAGGAATGCGGCGTGGCAGGATCTGAATCGCGCCGACATCGGGCAGGAAGCCGCGCTGCATTTCCGGCAGAAAAAACTCGGCGTGATCGGCAGCAACAATCATATCGCTTGCCAGTGCGATTTCGAAGCCGCCACCGACGGCCATGCCGTTAATGGCGGATATGACCGGCTTCTTCAATCCCCAGAACTCACTGATGCCGGCAAATCCGCCGGGGCAGGTATAGGCGCTATTGACGGCTTCCTCGTTGTTATCGATGGCGGCGATTTCCTTCAGGTCCCAGCCCGCGCTGAAGATACGTTCGCCACAGCCGGTAATGATGCCGACGCGCAGATTTTAATCCTGTTGCAGCATCGACAGGGCGGCGTAAATTGCGTTCGAAACTCCCGGATTGATTGCATTGGCCGGCGGACGGTCGATGGTGATTTCGACAATTTGATCGTAAGTCTCTACCCGTACTTCATCGCTCATGACAACACCTGAAAATTATGTGTGAATGAAGGCAATATATGTCAAAATCGCGCCGCATTCACTCACTACCTTCAGCTCATGGCGCACTGGTTAGATCGCTTACTGAATCCGCAGACGATTGCCATCGTCGGCGCTTCTGCCCGTATCGGCAGCCTGGCAGCAACCACCCATCGACAATTGTCCGCTAGCAGTTACGCGGGAGACATCTACTCGGTCAATCCAAAATACCAGTGCCTGCATGGTCAAACCTGTTATGCCTCGCTGAACGATTTGCCGGTGGTTCCCGACCTGGTGATTTACGCCATCAGCGGTCTCGCCCTGGAGCAGAGTTTCGACCAGGCAATGGCATTGAAAGTCGGTGGCATTGTTATTTATGCAGCGAATTACATGGAAAATGATTCCGAACCGAAACTGCCTGAACGTCTGCGCCGGAAAGCGCGGCAGGCGGCTATCCCGGTTTGCGGTGGCAACTCGATGGGATTCTATAACTATGATCGGAATGTCCGCGTCAGTTTCGATAGCCCTCCCGCGCATCGACCCGGGGGGCATATCGGCCTGATCCTGCATTCGGGTTCGGGTATGACCTACCTGGCCAACAATGACGCGCGTTTCTGTTTCAACTATGTCATTGCGAGTGGGCAGGAGATCAACGCGAGCGTCGGCGATTACCTGGATTACCTGGTTGAACAGGATTCCACCCGGGTGATCGCGATTTTGCTGGAGGCCGTGCGCGATGTACCGTCCTTCCTCGCGGCGCTGGACAAGGCGCGCAGTAAATCCATACCCGTGGTGATCACGCGTCTTGGCCGTACTGAAAAATCGGCCAGGTTGGCGACCAGTCATTCCGGCGCAATCGTCGGCGATTACGAGACCTTTGTCGCGGTTTGTGAACGCCATGGCGCGATCCTGTGTCACGATGCCGATGAAATGATTATTACCGCGATGCTGTTCGCCGCCGGTTTCCGGGTCGCTGGCGGTGGCCTGGCAAGCATGCTCGATTCGGGAGGCATGCGCGAACAGATGATCGATCTGGCCGAGGGTCACGGCGTCCGCTTCGCCCGGATTGCGGCACAAACCACGGGCGTGTTGCAGCAACAGCTCGAGGCCGGGCTCGAGGCGGTGAACCCGATGGATGGCATGGGGGCACTTGGCAACAATACTTACCAGACTTATCTCGAGTGCGGTAAAGCCCTGCTCGATGACGCGGATACCGCGTTGTTGAGTTTCGAGTTCGAATTCCGTGACGGCTTTTCGCACTACCCCGAATTGTTCGAGGTCGCTAAAGAGCTGTCGGCTTATAGCGATAAACCGCTGGTGCTGATTAACAGTTGCAGCTTTACCACTATCCAGCAGACTGCAGCCGAGCTCACTGCACAGGGTATTCCGGTCATTAATGGAATCGATGTCGCGTTGCGCGCGATACTTAACCTGATGAATTATCAACCTCAGGGAGAGGCGCTGGCATCGCTGACTGAAAATGATTTCCAGCAGGCCGCGATCACCCACTGGTCAGCTCAGCTTGCTACAGGCGAAAATTGCGATGAAATCACTTCGCTGAGCCTGATGGCGGATTTCGGCTTACCGGCGGTGAATTTCCATATCGCGCAGACCCTCGACGAAGCCTGCGCGGCTGCCGAGACCTGTGGTTATCCGCTAGTGCTCAAAACCGCGGTGACAGGCATCGCCCACAAGTCAGACAAAAATGGGGTCAAAGTCGGTATCTCGGATCGTCGACAGTTCGAAATTGCCTACCGGGATCTACAGGCACGGCTCGGCGACCGGGTAGTGGTGATGCCCATGGTCGAACCCGGCGTCGAGGTTTCGGTGGGGATGAAGAATGATCCGCAATATGGGCCGATGGTTATTCTGGCCTGCGGCGGAGTACTGATCGAATTGCTCGCCGAGCGCGCATTCAAACTTGCCCCGGTGGATGACAGCCTGGCCAACGCGATGATCGAGCAGACAAAGCTGGCGAGCCTGTTGTCCGGTGTTCGTGGACAGGCGGCGGTCGACCGGCAGGCACTGGTCGACCTGGTTGTCCGGTTTTCAGCACTGGTGGTGGTACTTGCCGACTCAATTGCCGAGATCGATTTGAACCCGGTAATCGTAAATCAGTCAGGCTGCACTATCGTCGATGCGCTCGTCGTGCCATTAGTTAAAGGGGTCGGTGACATTTGCGAATGATAATCATTTGTCACCGACCCCTTTAACCGGTCCCTTTAACTAGCCCGTCATCCATAAATTGCCGTTTTTAACGGACCCAGATGCTTTTCATATCGTGTCCAGAGATTCACAGAATTGTCGTAAATCGGGCGATTTACCTGTGCGCTACTTGCAGTACCGATTCTTCTTCGAGTCTGGTGAAAATCGAGGCAGGCATTATCCCAGGGAAGATCGCAATGGCGCAGTAAATTTTGCACCTGCTGTTTTGGAGATTTAACCAGTTCTTCATAATTTTGATCGTAGACAAAGCCGGGCAGAGTATCTTTCCAAAAATCCATAAGCTCCAGGTACATTCGGTAATATTGTCCTAGTTCGGACAGGTCATAGGAGTAGCGGTGACCTTTAACCAGGTAGGTCTTGAAAATAGACAGGCAAGTGTCCATCGGATCACGGGTGCAGTGGATGATCCTGGCATTGGGCAGAATTGCCCTGATTAAACCAATGCGCAGGAAATTGTGTGGCATTTTGTCGGTAATAAACTTTGCATCATTGGAGTATCTGCGAATTCTCGTTACATACTGGTTACCTAAATCTGCCAGGGCCCGGCCATCAAGCCCGGTCAAACCATCGGGAAATTTCCTCAACGGCTCCTTATCGACAGGCTTTGTTATCGATTCAAAAACTATCGCCAGATCATTTATTTCGCCTGCACCGAAAACGTCGGCATGACTCGCAAGTATTTGTTCGACCAGGCTGGTACCCGATCGGGGCATTCCCAGTATAAAGATTGGTGTCTGATCCGGGCTTCCTGTATCCGGGTGTTTAGAAAAAAAATCGGCCGAAAAAACTTCCTTGATTTTATCGAACTGTTGCTTCGATTCAGAATTGGAATAGTCATATGAGCTGCGCTTTAACCTGGCAGCCTTAGTCACAAACTCCATTGATTTATCAAAATTGCCGAGATCTTCGTATGCCTTACCCAGGGCAAAGGCAAGGTCAATGCTGTCTTCGTGCGGGAGTTCTTTTTTGGAGAACAAGGACTCCATGGCTTTTATGTCGGCATCGTACTCCATAAATTTCTTGTGCTTTGTCAGGCCCCTGTAAGCGACTGTATTTTCGGGATTGATTTCCACTGCCTTCCGGTAGGCGGATACAGCTTTTTCAATCTCGCCATGGTCGCTAAGCGTTTTCCCGAGTTCCTCGTAAAACTCTTCATTGAGCGGATCAATCGCTATAGCTTTCTGGTATGCGGACACCGCCTGGTCCATGTTGCCCTGCTCATTTCGAACCCTGCCAAGTCCCTGGTAGGCCTTTTTGTCGGCGGGATTAATCCTCAGCGCTTCATTGAAACACTTTACAGCGTCATCCAGCTGTCCCAGCTCGGTTAAGAGCCCACCCAGATTGTAATGGGTATCTGCAAGCTCGGGGTTCAGTTGCAGCGCGCGTTTGTATGCAGCAACCGCTTCCACAGATTTGCCGAGGCCCCACAAAGCGTCCCCTGAATTAGCATAGGCATTGGCATAATTAGCATCCTGGCTGATAGCCTTGTTGAACCAGGGTAATGCATCCTCGAATTCACCCTGTAACAGCAGAGCATTGCCAATATTGTTCAGCAGCTTAGGGTGGTTTGGAACTAATTTTAGCGCCTGTTGATATTCGAGGAAGGCCTTATTAAAACGACCGCTATCAAGATAGGCGTTGGCGAGATTATTGTGTGCTTCGACAAAATCGGGGTTGATCTTTATGGCTTTTTTATAGGCTCTTTCGGCAGCAGAAAAATTTCCCTTTTGATGAAAAATTCTTGCCTCCTGGTATCGTTTAATTGCTTTTTCGTTGTACATGCAAGTGGATATCTAATATCTGGACCTTTATCAGAATCGTTTTAAATACATGGGCTGTATCAAAACATTTAAATGGTAACAGATTTCTTAATGCTGAAACGATAGATACATTCCGGGTGACTGCTTAAGTATCAGACCAGGTGATGTCAGGGACTCTTTCTTGTGATTCGGATCCGCTCGTCAGTACCAGGCATCCGCCATCGATGCCTTTTTGCGCGCGATAAAATCGAGCAGGGCTTCGTCGATCGCGGCATCGATTGGCGGAGGCTGGTATTCGTTTAGCATCTGCTGCCACCGCGCATAAGCGCGTTGCTGCATATCCTTGCTACCATCTTCACGCCATTGTTCGAACGAACTGGTGTCGGCGAGCGGAGCTCGATAATTGGCGGTGCGGTAGTTACGCAGCGTGTGCGCCACGCCGAGAAAGTTGCTGCCGATGCCAGCTTCGAGGTACGCATCCGCAGCCAGTTCGTTAGCATCAATGTCTAAGCCCTGGGTCATACGTAAAATCGCGCCGCAGCGGTCAATGTCCATGACAAATTTCTCGTAACCAATGGTGAGACC
Organism: Gammaproteobacteria bacterium; assembly: GCA_049666745.1. Taxonomy (GTDB): domain Bacteria; phylum Pseudomonadota; class Gammaproteobacteria. The sequence continues at coordinate 2,804 of JBATHL010000598.1, read as the reverse complement.
GCCTTCCAGCCAGCCAGCCGACTGAAAGATAAAGTTTGCACCCGCCATGATCGAAGGATTCATCGTGTCGACGGATTCCTGCATCGCCTGGGCATCGGCCAGTTTAGACGCCGTCAAATGCCCACCACAGCGAAACGGCAGGCCGAGACGGCGGCATAGCTGGGAAATCGCCATTGTCGTCAGACTCGATTCGGGGGTGCCAAAGGTGGGTGCGCCGGTCTTTAAATCCATCGTTGTTAAAAAGCTGCCATAGACCACCGGTGCGCCCTTACGCACCAGCTGGGTCAGGGCAATGCCGACCATCACCTCCGCATGCGCCTGCGCGATCAGCGCGGCCTGGGTCACGGGTGACATGGCACCGGCCAGTATGAAAGAGGATATAACATTGCCCTGGTTTGCCGCGGCATAAGCGCGTAGTGCGCCGGTCATGGTGTCATCGTAAACCAGTGGTGAGTTGACGTTGATGTTGCCCTGGATGACCAGATGCTCCTGCATGAATGCCTCGCCAAACACGATTCGCGCCATCGCCAGTGAATCCTCGGCACGTTCCGGTGCGGTTACCGAGCCCATGAATGGCTTGTCTGAATAACGCAGATGGGCGTATACCATATCGAGGTGGCGTTTATTCACTGCAACATCGACCGGTTCGCAGACGGTTCCGCTCTGGTGCTGCAGCCAGGGGGTCATGTAAGTCAGCTGGATGAAGTTTCGAAAATCTTCGACCGTGCCATAGCGCCGCCCGTTTTGCAGATCGGTAACGAAAGGGGAGCCGTAGGCTGGTCCCAGAATCAGGTTGTCGCCGCCGAACTCGATGTTCCGCTGCGGATTGCGCGCGTGCATGGTGTAGGTTTTCGGCGCGGTCGAGCACAAAGCGCGCACATGCCCGGGATCGAAGCGCAGGCGCTCGCCATCAACGCTGACACCGGCCTCTTTGAACAGGCGCAGTGCTTCCGCATCGCCACGGATCTCGATGCCGATTTCCGTCAGCAACCATTCGGCATGGTTTTCGAGGCTGATCAGCGACTCCTCATCGAGTAGTTCGTAGACTGGAATCTTGCGCCTGGTACCGGGCCGTACAACGGGGATGTCTGCAGCACCGCGACCGCGTTTGCGCCTGCGACTGGATACGCGTGGCATCTGCTGCAGAGTCAAGCGTGCGTGCGCGACTTGCCCGCGTCGAAAAACGGCGTCGTTTCGACCGTGGCAGTGCCTGAAAAATCGTCACCGCTGACTTCCAGTCGCATACCGGGTTGGGTCGCAACCGGTTGCAGGTGCACCAGTGCCAGCGACTTGTTCAGTCGATGTGACCAGCAGGGGCTGTTGATAACGCCGACTTCCGCGCCGTCGAGTTTCAATAACTCCCCGCCGACGAGCGCATCGTCATGATCAATGGAAATACCGGCGGCGAGGAAGCGTTCTTTGCCTTCACTGGCAATAATCGCCTGCTTGCCGCGAAAATCACCCTCGTTTCGATGCACGGTGAAACCAAGTCCCACTTCCCAGGGCGTATGCTCGGCGGTCATGTCGTAGCCGAAAAACAGTAATGCCGCCTCGATGCGAACCTTGTCCAGCGATGCAAAAGAGCAGGGCATGACTCCCTGGTCAGCTCCATGACCGAGAATTTGATCCCATACGTCTCCAACCGCGGCGGCAGCGACAAAGATTTCATAGCCGCGCTCACCCGAATAACCGGTGCGCGAGATGCGACAGGCATGACCGAACAATTCGGTTGCCTGGTGATGAAAGTAAGCCATTTCGCCGAGTTCGAGCGGGGTGTGCGCGTTTAGCAGCGACAATGCCGCAGGGCCCTGCAGGGAAATATTGTGCAGGTCATCGTCGAGTTCGATATCGACGTTGAGACCGGCGGCGGATTCCTGCAAACGTTGCATGCTGTCGCCGGAACCGTGGCAATGCATCCATTCGTCATTACCATTGTTGGCGATGATCGCATCGTCACATACCGTACCCTGCTCGGTCAGAATGGCACCATATGCCGATTTACCGGGGGGAATCTGCGTCATGTCGCGTGTAATCACGTGATCGACGACCCGGGCCGCGTCAGGGCCGCGCACAAATACCTTCTTCAACGGCGACATGTCGAACATGCCGGCCGCTTCACGAATCGCGTCGTGTTCGTCGTTGGGGTCGCTATGGTAACTCCAGGCGGTACCCATCCCGTTCCAGTCTTCGAGCCCCGAGCCCAGCTGCGTATGCCGTGTCGCCAGTGCCGAGGTACGTGAATGTTCGCTCATAGGGTTCTCTCCAGTTTATTTATTTGTACAATTAATTTGATCAAAAAAGATAGATAAGATGGTTTTATATTGCAAAATTCTATTAATTTATATGACTTCATGCCACTCAAAAGATTTGATCTTTATGTTTAAATAAATTAAACAGTAGTGATGCGATTTCGAAACTATGACACTTTGCGCAGCTTCATTGTCGTGGCGCAGCATTTGAATATGGGGGTTGCCGCCGGGGTACTGAATTTAACTAAAGGCGCGGTCAGCTACCAGATTCAGCAGCTCGAAGGCGAGCTGGGATTCCGCGTTTTCTCGCGTTCAAAGCGGAACCTGGCTTTAACCGAGAAAGGATCGGCTTTGCTCGCGGTGGCACAGCCAATGTTTGACCGGGTAGAGCAGAAAATAATCAATCTCAGGCAACAAAGCAGCGATCGGATAACGATCGGTATGGCGACTTACTTTGCCTCCCGCTGGTTATCTCCGCGTCTGATGCATTTCATTACCGAGCACCCCGATATCGGACTGCGCATCCAGCCGTTGATCGATCTGATGGATCTGCGC
>JBATHL010000597.1:0-2847 GCA_049666745.1 Gammaproteobacteria bacterium | reverse complement strand
GTGTTATTAACTTATAAATTTGTCAATCGAATGCAAAACCATACCAGAGGTGATCACCTAGCCCAAATTAAAAGGGCTGAAAATTAGAGTTCTGCTTTGGGTCGTCTATCGCCCCTGATGCCGGGGCTTGAGCGGCAATTCTCCCGTTAGCTGCCGCTGAAATTGGCTAAGCGGGAGACGAGCTTCTGCCATTAGCTGCCATTTGGAAGATTTCCAATGTATCGCTAGTTTAGTTTTTATCGGATATCTTTTCTGCAGTCGAACAAATCATATCTACATGAGTATCCAGCCAATCGTGATCAAGCGGTTGGCCCGCTACCAACTTTCGGAAATAGGGTACGGCTATGGTCATCTCGATCAACGGTTCCAATGGGACGGTGTCTGCAATTTCCCCTCTGTCGATTGCTGCCTGAAACACTTCCTCTAGGCTGGCCTTCCTATCCTTAATCCATGCATCCATCAGAGATCGTGCTTCATCCTCAATAGCGGCTGCCGCAATAACCTGAGGAGCAATTTTACCCCAGGGCATGTCGGTTAGTGCCACCATCAGGAACCCAAGTAACCAGGTAAGATCGGCTCGTAATGGACCATTCGTCCTGACTGAAACATTGGTATCTTGAGTTGCCCTGGTTGCTCGCGCGAAAGCGTCGTTGCGAACCTGATCCAGTTTTGGCCAATGACGATAGAGCGTACTGCGCGAGATTCCTGTTCTGGCACTGATTGAAGCATGGGTGATGGCCAGCACACCTTTACTTTGCAAAATATCAAGCGCTGCTTCGAGTGCCATCTCACGAGTAGCCACCATTCTTGCGTCTTTGGTTATGGTCATACAATCAATTCGCGATACATTATGTTGTATAGTAGTACAATTTGTTCTATATTTCATTTTAGTTGATAGACCGACATCAAATCAACCTAACTTTCATTCTCAATAGATCCGGAGTTTTAAATGTTTCACACGACATCACCCACTGTAAAGGGCTTCTTAAATGCTCGAAAAATGGCAGCGGTGCTGCTGCTCATTGTAGCTCAAGGGCTAGGGGCCGCCCATGCCGCTGGAGAAGTCGCATCCTATACCAAGGAAATCGCTCCCGGGTTGTTCAGCTTTGGCCCAGGCAATGGTTACCACTCTATGTTTCTCGTCACTAACGATGGTGTAGCCGTATTTGAAACTATTAATACTCAGCATTCGACTGAGTTGCTCGCTGCCATTCGAAAAGTTACGAAACAGCCAATTCGTTATGCCTTTCATAGTCACAATCACTGGGACCACGCCAGTGGCGGCAAGGTATTTCAGGATGTCGGTGCAAAGACCATTATGCATCAATTTGCCGCGGAATGGCTGGAAGCGCATCCAGGCCAGGATACGTCTCCTCCGAACATGGTATGGAGCGGTAAACGCAAAGACATCAATATTGGTGGAACCACCGTTGAACTACATTACCTCGGTTTGAATCATGGCCTTGGCATGACGGTTTTTGTCATTCCTGAAATGCGCGCGGCCTACATTGCGGACCTGGTAACACCCAATCGTGTCATGTTTTCCATCGTGCCTGACTTCAACATTGCTGAGTGGGAACGCACATTAGGAGAGATGCAAGCACTGCCATTTGATATCGCGGTCTGTTCGCACAATGAATTGCCGGTGGCGCAGGTACCCGACGGTTGCAGCATGACCCACCTCAAGGAAACCCAGGAGTTTATCCAGGACATTCGTGGCGCAATCTTTGCCGAGTTCAAGAAAGGCACGCCACCGTTCACAATTCCCTCTGTGGTTAAATTACCCAAGTATTCTCATTGGGCGCATTACGATGACTGGCTTGAAATGAATGTTCTACGCGTCATGCTCGATCTCTGGATGGGCCCTTACCCTTGGGTTCCAGGTCAGAGTTAAGTCAAATGGGCCATGTAGTGCAATTGCTGCATGGCCTGTCCCTAAATCTCTGCGCCATTACTCGGAGCCAATTTAATGAAGACTATAATCAATACCGCCAAGTACATAGTTCCCGTTTTGACCCTGGTCTTTGCTAACCCAGTCATTGCCAGTTTCTTAGAACTACCAGAACGAATAAGTCCCGTTCCTCGGACAACCAACAGTGTGCCCCACATTCAAATCGATGTCAGAATGAACCCAAGACATCGTCTGGAGCTACTAAAACGCACTGCTAACATCCCAGGTGTCGATGTCCGTGAAACAGTTGTATCTCTCCCGGGTGCTAAAGGTTTTTGGCTAAACGATTCGGTAACCATAACCCGACCAGAAGTTATCGTCGGCGGACGGGAGTTTGCCCACATTCATCCAGATGGCAGTTTGCACGCTTCGTTACCTCCAGAACTCGCAGCTGAAGCAGTCGAAATGGGCTGGGCTACCTATCACCCATGGTCACAAAAGCGCTCTGGTTGGGAAGGTTTCGTCATGATTTACACTCCGCAAACCAAGGCTGATTTAGAAGTTGTTTATCAGTTAATTGTCAGTTCTTTTGAATTCGTAACAGGTGATATCTAATTTTTGAAGGGAGCATTAGGCTGTTAGGAAACTAGGCCTCGATTAGATTGATTTTTGGTATTTGTGGGTCCGCTTCGGGCACAAAGTAGCTGTTAATATCTTAATCCCCAGTGTCTGCTTCGGTTAAGGGTTGTCAGATGCCTGCCCGCGCAGCAATGCTATGGCAGGTTGGCACGAGGATCAATGGGCAGGCGTCTGACAACCCTTAACTATTGCTGCCTTCTTGAAGGATTAAACGAACGGCAGCTTCTGGCCGAAGATTGCCTCTGGTATGGGATTTGTCAGCGTCAGCTATCGGGAAAGCAGATTCAATGAGCTATAAAAGTTCATCAGATTTAGGC
>JBATHL010000596.1:0-2785 GCA_049666745.1 Gammaproteobacteria bacterium | reverse complement strand
GTCCGCAAAAGTGTAGCGAGGCAGGGATGCCGAGCTCCAAGCGATTCCATGGATGGACCAAACGGCGTTTTTTGCCGTTTGGGAGCGACTTTTGCGGACTGACCCCCGAGGCAGCCACCCACTATCAGGGGAAACCGAGATACTGAGCCCTTTCGGGTCTTTCCGTTAGTGCGCGAGAATCTGGCTCAGGAACAGCTTGGTGCGTTCATGCTGCGGATTATCGAAGAATTCATGCGGATTGTTTTCCTCGATGATCTGGCCTTCATCCATGAATATGACTCGATTCGCAACCGTCTTGGCAAATCCCATTTCGTGGGTTACACACAACATCGTCATACCTTCCTTGGCGAGTTCGACCATGACGTCGAGCACTTCCTTGATCATTTCCGGATCGAGTGCCGAGGTCGGCTCATCAAACAGCATGATTTTTGGATTCATGCACAGCGAGCGAGCGATTGCAACCCGTTGCTGTTGGCCGCCCGATAGTTGGCCAGGAAACTTGTCGGCCTGCTCGGGTATTTTTACCCGGGTTAAATATTTCATCGCCGTCTCTTCGGCTTCCTTACGCGGGACTTGCTTGACCCAGATCGGTGCCAGCGCACAGTTCTCCAGCACGGTAAGGTGAGGAAACAGGTTGAAATGTTGAAAACACATGCCCACTTCGCGACGAATCGCGTCGATATTCTTCAGATCGTTAGTCAACTCAACATTTTCGACAATGATGTCGCCCTGCTGGTGTTCTTCAAGCCGGTTTATACACCGAATCAAGGTTGATTTTCCGGAACCAGAAGGTCCGCAGATGACGATTCTTTCACCCCGGTTAACTTCCAGGTTGACATTCTTGAGCACGTGAAAGGAACCATACCACTTGTGCATGTCACGGATCTTGATGACTACCTCGTCGGATATTTCCAGCTGTGCGGCTTCTGGTTGACTACTCATAATTTTGTACCCTGGTTAACTTTTAATGTCCGGTATAGAGTTTCTTTTCTAGATAAAGTGAGTATCGCGCCATCGAGAAGCAGGATACAAAGAAAAAGATCGCGACGAACACGTAAATCTCCGTCGACAGTCCCTGCCACTTGGTATCGGCCAGCGACGCGCGTCCCATGCCAAGCGGGTCGAACAGGCCGATGATAATCACGAGAGTGGTATCTTTATACAGGCCGATAAAGGTATTCACGATCCCGGGGATCGAAATCTTCAATGCCTGGGGCAATATAATCAGTCGCATCGATTGCCAGTACTTCAATCCCATCGAGTCGGCAGCTTCGATCTGCCCTTTGGGTAATGCCTGTAAACCACCCCTTATAACCTCGGCTATATAGGCCGAGGAAAACAGCGTTACCATAATCAATACGCGCAACAGCAGGTCGAAGGTCGTTCCCGGTGGCAGGAAGTAGTTCAACATGGTCGAGGCGACAAACAGCAAGGTAATCAGCGGCACACCGCGGATAAATTCGATAAACGCGACGCAGACCATGCGTAATGCGGGCATGTGCGATTGCCGCCCGAGCGCGAGCGCGATGCCTATGGGTAAGGAACCGACGATACCGGTGACACCGATGGTAAGCGTGAGCATGAAACCGCCGAACTTGTCGGTTGACACCGGGGTAAGACCCATGCCACCAATCAGCAGCCAGCCAATGATGAACGGTGCAGCTAGCGAAAACCATAATCCCTGCTTGCGATTTGGGATATGGTCAAACAGTACCGGGACCAGCGCGGCCAGCATCAAAATGAATGCAATATTGATCCGCCAGCGTTCTTCAACCGGATAAAACCCGTAAACAAATATTTCGAAGCGTTTGCCGATAAATGCCCAGCAGGCGCCCAGCTCTTCGCCAGCCGCCTTGGCGATGGCACGACAATCATCACGTGAATCCGCGACGAAGACAGCGTCTAAGAAAAGCCAGTTCAGCATCGGCGGGATGATGACGTAGAGGAAATATATCGTCAGTACCGTAATGACGATGTTGGTGGTCGAAGAAAACAGGTTGTGGCGAACCCAGCCGATCATGCCGACTTCGGTGGACGGTGGTGCCATATCCGGATGTTCGCCCGGTGCGTAGGATTGTTCAGTACTCATCTTAGCGCTCCACCAGTTTCATACGTTTGTTATACCAGTTCATAAACGCCGAAATCATCAACGAAAACATCAGGTATATGCCCAGCACGATGGTCATACACTCCATTTCGCGTCCCGTCTGATTCAAGGATATTCCACCGATGGTCGCGACAATATCCATGTAGCCGATCGCAATCGCGAGCGACGAATTCTTGGTGATATTGAGATACTGACTGGAAAGCGGCGGAATGATCACGCGCAACGCCTGCGGAATGATGACCAGTTGCATGGTGCGGCTGGGCTTGATTCCGAGCGCGAATGCGGCCTCGGTCTGGCCATGGCTAATGGCCTGGATACCGGCACGCACTATCTCCGCGATGAAGGCAGCGGTATACAGCGACAACGCCAGCGTAAGCGCCACGAACTCGGGTCTCAATACCAGCCCACCTTTGAAGTTAAAACCTTTGAGTACGGGATATTCAAAGTTTACCGGCATACCGGCGAGAAAAAATACGATTATCGGGAACAGTATAATGGCGCCAAGACTTATCAGGAGAACGGGGTAAATTTTACCTGTCGCGTCCTGGACTTTCTTGGCATAACGTTTAAACCAGATGGTAAAGCCGATGCCGATTACGAAAGCAATCAATACCGCCCACATCGCCGGTTCAAATAAGGGTTTAGGTGTATAGAAACCGCGGTTGGTCAAAAACAATG
>JBATHL010000595.1:0-1623 GCA_049666745.1 Gammaproteobacteria bacterium | reverse complement strand
TTGAATTTGCCCGACGCGCCAAAGGGGTAACCCAGGTGCCATTAATGTTGACGGGAGGTTTCGTAAAGCGTGAACAGGCAATAGACGCAATAGCCAGTGGCGCTGTTGATATGGTGAGTTTAGCCCGTGCCATGGTTCTTAATCCTCGACTTACGGAGGTCTGGTTGACTGCGGAAGGTGGTGATCCTGAGTTCCCAGTCTTTGATTCTCCTCCTCGGGGCGGAGTGACAGCATGGTATACCATGCTAATTACTGCATTGGGTGAAGATAGCGAGGATACATTCACGCTGGATCCTCATTCTGCGTTGCGTATTTTTGAAGAGCGCGATGCACAGCGTTGTACTAAATGGCAGGAGAAATTTTCATGAACTGGGAAACAATTAATGCAATTTTAGAAGCCGTCGGTGTAATTGCAGTCGTCATTTCACTGCTGTACCTGTCGTTCCAGGTTCGGTTCGCGAGACTTGAGGCGGCAGATGCATCTCGAACTGCCAGATCCGTCGGCGTACGTGAAAACGTCCTCACAATGGCGAACAATTCCAAGCTTAGTAAAAACTGGATGAAGTCATCCGGCCTAAAATCGGAGTATGAAATACTCGGGTCTGAGTTGAATGTAAGCGCAGATGGCGCGATTCAAGTCGATAACATGTGTCAAAGTTGGATGTGGCTTCATTGGGGGCAGTACAAATCGATTAAAACCGCTGATGATCTTTCAGAATTAAAAAACATTGTGTCAGTGTTTTACTCAGCACCACCGATGTTAAATTGTTGGAGAAAGAGTCCTTACGGTAAAGCAGTATTTGACGCTGATTATGTAAAATTCGTGGAAGATGCTATCTCAAAAGGTAAGACGTGACACATATTTGAGCGCCCATTTTGGGGAAATAGAAGTTAACGAATAAATTCTGGGCGTCCGCTGTTGGCCGAAATACGAAGCTCATCCAACGTAACTGAGCGTCTCCTTTGGAGAAGTCAAACCCTCAGCAAACAACGATAGGATTATGCAACCTACCATTAACGGTCATTCAGGCAGGCCAGTCGCACGGAGGGATTCTATGACGCGTTCGAGCGGTGCCGGATTTTTATACGGCTGCCTCTCGGCATAAGTGGAAAGCTTGAATGTTGGGTCACTGCGGATGATTTCTTCAGCAATGCGTTGTGCCTGGTCGTGATCGGCTGAAAGCTCGTAATCACTGCAAAGAATCAATCGCGCGTCATTCTTATCCGGATCGAGTCTCACTGATTCTTTTGCGGCTGAAATTGAGAGTTCGACTTCGCCGCAGTCTCGATATGCGGTAGCGAGAACATCGATTAACCACGTGGGGTATACCCTCTCCAACTGGAGGGCTTCCCTAAGGTTTTTCACCGCCGCCCGAGCATCGCCATAGTAATTACGCACCAGTCCTAATACTCCATGGGCTAAGGGACAGCTCGATCGAAGTTCGACTCCTTTCGCGCAAATTGATAGCGCTTCATCATAGTTACCCTTGAGATATTGCAGGTATCCGAAAATCGCATGGCCGATGCCGTTATTGTCCTCGTATTGCATTGCAATCTTTGCCCATTTGGCGGCCTGTTCATATGATTCCTTTGGTGAGTCTGTCCAACCAAAAGCGGCATCAA
>JBATHL010000594.1:0-28561 GCA_049666745.1 Gammaproteobacteria bacterium | reverse complement strand
CCCCGATTTTGCATCGGGGTTTAATTAAACTATCTGGAGTCAATTCATGTTTTTGAAGCAACACGGCAATTCTGGGCCTGACCAGAGACAAATCGACAAGTCACGGCGCAAATTCGTACAGGGCGTGGCCGCCGGGGGCGCACTGATGGCTTCGGGCCTGGGATATTCCTCGATGACCCGGGCTGGATACCAGCAACCGCAGATCCTCACGGGCAATCATTTCTCGCTTGCATTCGATTACAAGCCTGTCAATTTTACCGGTAAAGACCGTATCGCGACCGCCATCAACGGTAGCGTTCCAGCACCTGTTTTACGCTGGAAGCAAGGTGAGCGCGTGACCCTCGATGTCACCAATAACCTGGCGGTCGACAGCTCGATCCACTGGCACGGACTTATCCTGCCAAGTGCGATGGATGGTGTGCCCAACATAAGCGATGACTTCAAAGGCATTAAGCCCGGCGAAACCTTTCGCTACGAATTCGATGTCAAACAGAGCGGCACCTACTGGTATCACAGTCATTCGGCTTTTCAGGAACAAACCGGCGCTTACGGCGCGATCATTATCGATCCAATAGAGCCTATGCCGGTTAGCTATGATCGCGAGCACGTCGTGGTGCTGTCAGACTGGTCAGACGAAAACCCTGACGATATCTACGCGAAACTCAAGAAAATGAGTCACTACTACAATATGCGCGAACGCACCGTTGGCGATTTATGGAGCGAGATACAAAAGAACGGCCTGAGCCAGACCTGGAATGATCGAGGCATGTGGAACGACATGCGCATGAGCGATCGCGATATTTCGGATGTGACCGGTTACACCTATACCTACCTGATGAACGGCAATACGCCCAACGATAACTGGACCGGATCATTTAAGAAAGGGGAGCGCCTGTTATTGCGCATCATCAACGCCTCGGCCATGACCTTGTTCGATGTGCGCATTCCAGGACTGAAAATGACCGTGGTCGCCGCTGATGGACAATACGTTGAACCCATATCAGTAGATGAATTTCGCATTGGTGTCGCGGAGACCTACGACGTGCTGGTGACGCCGGATGATGACATGGCATACGCGGTTTTCGCGCAGGCGATCGACCGTTCGGGCTATGCCGTTGGCAGATTAACCTCGGACCCCGGTCTTCATGCCGAACTGCCAGACACGGATTACGCACCAATCCTGACCCACGGCGACATGGGCATGGGCGGCATGGATCATAGCAACATGGATCACAGTAACATGGATATGGAGGCTATGGCTGCGATGATGGGCGGCGTCAAACATGCCGACAGCGAGTACGGGCCCCATGTCGATATGCTGGCCGATAACCCGCAGTATCGCCTCGACGATCCGGGTGTCGGCTTGCGCAACAACGGGCGCAGGGTTCTCACCTACGCCGATCTGCATAATCTCGAACCCACACCGGACCCGCGCGAACCAGAGCGTGAAATCGAGTTACATTTGAACGGTAATATGCGCCGCTACATGTGGTCGATGAATGGCATCAAATTCGCCGATGCCGAACCACTGATGATGAAATTCGGTGAACGGCTGCGCATCACGCTGGTGAACGACACCATGATGAATCATCCAATGCATCTACACGGTGTCTGGAGCGATCTCGAAACAGGCGATGACAAGTTCATCCCGCGTAAACATACCGTCATTGTGCAGCCGGGTTCCAAAATCAGTTACCGCGTTACCGCAGATGCCCTGGGCAGTTGGGCCTATCATTGCCACCTGATATACCACATGCCGGGAATGTTCCGCCGGGTGGTGATCGCATGAAAAATATATCGGCAATTACTGTCTTTTCCGCCTGTATTCCTATTTTTGCCGGCAGCGCATACGCGGCCAGTGCAGACGACCCCCTGTTGTTTTTCCTGAAGGCTGACAAGTTCGAAGTCAGGGATGCTGACGAAGGCACGGTATCGGCCTGGGAAGGACATTTCTGGGCGGGGAAGGATCTCAACAAGCTATGGATAAAAACCGAGGGTGAGCGGCTGGATGGCGACACTGAAAAGGCAGAAGTTCAACTGTTGTATAGCCGGGCCATCGATCCAAACTGGGATCTACAGGTGGGTTGGCGTCACGACGCCGAACCCAGTCCAGAGCGTGACTGGTTCGCGATCGGATTCTACGGTGTAGCACCCTACTTTTTTGAGGTCGATAGCGCACTCTTTATCAAGGAAGGTGATGAGGTCAATCTGCGCATCGAAGTCGAGTATGAGTTTATGTTCACACAGAAGTGGGTGCTGGCTCCCGAGGTCGAAATTAACTGGTTCAGCGACGACGACGAGGATATGGGAGTCGGTTCCGGTCTTGCCAGGCTCGAAGCAGGTATCCGCCTGCGATATGAAATCACCCGACAAATCGCACCCTATATTGGTATTAATTATGAGCAACTACTGGGTGACACCAGGGACCTTGCTGATGAGGAAGGCGAAGAAACCAGCGATGTACAGGCAGTAGCAGGACTACGCTTCTGGTTTTAGTTTTAGTCTATCGACTATTTTTTTTACTGTAATAAAAAAGGAAACAAAGCACATGAAAATCGTTACAACAATAGTATTGGCATTATTTTCTTCGACACTGTTGGCTAGTGGTACACACAGTCATAGCCATATGAAATACAGTGTTGGCAATCCCGGCGAGGGTACTCCCGATCGCAGAATCTCGGTATCGATGCAGGATACGATGCGGTTCATTTTTGAACCCGATCTGGGTGAACTAAAGGATGGTGAAACTATTGAATTCACTGTCAGAAACGACGGCCAGGTTCAACACGAGTTTTCCATCGGGAATTCTGAAGACCAGGTCAAGCATGCCATCATGATGAAAAAAATGCCGGATATGAAACACAACGATCCAAATACGGTTTCGCTAGCACCGGGAGAATCAGCCAAGCTTTCCTGGACATTCATGGGCAAGGACACAGTCGTCTTCGCCTGCAATATTCCCGGTCATTTCGAAGCCGGAATGAAACACGTTCAGGCAATCGGGTCCGGCAACTAGGGAACTGTCGCCGCAAACTAAAGCAGGCCAGCTAAATGGCGCGGTTTGCCTGATAAAATCAGACAAGCTGCGCCACTTCAATTCCCGACATATGGTTTAATCGGTGCTTCCTGATTTTCAGGCACATCCGAATTTAGCAACAAACTCACCTGCTTTTGTCCTGGATCAAGATAAGGCTTCTACCGGACTTGTGTCTGTAGTTACTACAGGTTTTATACTGGACCGGTTCACAGATATCAGAGTAGATGATGGATAATCCTGTACGAAACCATGTAGCAGACAGACTGGTCGATCCGGTTTGCGGCATGACGGTAGCCGAAGACAGCGCAAACAGATACCAGTTTGAAGATGTCGAGTATCTTTTTTGCTGCGCGGGTTGCCAGAATAAATTTAGTGATGACCCTGCTGGATATCTGAGCGGCAAGGCGCAAAAAGATGCAGCCATGGCAGAGCCGATTCCCGGTGCCCTGTACATCTGCCCGATGGATCCCGAAATCGAGCAGGACCATCCCGGCAGTTGTCCGATTTGCGGCATGGCACTCGAGGTTGCCAGCGCACCGGTTTTAAACACCCGCACCGAATACACCTGCCCGATGCATCCCGAAATCGTACAGGATCATCCCGATAGCTGTCCCAAATGCGGCATGGCGCTGGAACCGCGAACCATCGAAATCGAGGAAAGAAACGAAGAGCTAATCGACATGAGCCGACGCTTCTGGGTCGGTCTGGTGCTTTCGCTGCCGGTATTTTTGCTGGCGATGGTAACCGACCTCGTGCCTGGTCTGCTGCCCGAGGGCCTGTCTATGCAAACGGTGCAATGGACCGAGCTCCTGCTTTCGACTCCCGTGGTGCTATGGTGCGGCTGGCCATTTTTTGAACGTGGCTGGTTGTCGCTGAAAACCCGTAATTTCAACATGTTTACGCTGATCGCAATCGGAGTCGGCGTCGCCTGGAGTTACAGCCTGGTCGCTTTGTTGCTACCCGGTATTTTCCCACCCAACATGCAACACGCCGATGGCACGGTCCCGGTTTATTTTGAAGCGGCCGCCGTGATTACGACCCTGGTTCTACTGGGACAGGTGCTCGAGTTGCGCGCGCGCAGCCACACCAATGCGGCGATCAAATTGTTACTGGGCCTGGCACCGAACCTGGCGCGCATCGTGCACGCTGACGGCAGCGAAGAAGATATTCCGTTGGAACAGGTCGTGCCTGGCGACATTCTGCGGGTAAGACCCGGTGAAAAAATTCCAGTCGATGGCTCGGTTACCAATGGCCTCAGCGCGGTTGATGAATCGATGGTAACCGGTGAGCCGATTCCGGTTGAGAAGAGTGTCAGCGATAAACTGATCGGCGCCACCGTAAACGGCACCGGCAGCCTGTTGATGCTGGCTGAAAAAGTCGGTGCGGATACGCTGCTCGCGCAAATCGTACATATGGTCAGCGAGGCGCAACGCTCGCGTGCACCCATCCAGAAACTGGCCGACGTCGTCGCCGGCTATTTTGTACCAATCGTGGTTTTGATCGCCGTGTTGACAATGATCACCTGGGGGTTTGTCGGTCCCGAGCCAAGGCTCGCCTATGCCATCATCAATGCCGTTGCGGTGTTGATCATCGCCTGCCCCTGCGCGCTCGGGCTGGCCACACCAATGTCGATCATGGTCGGCACCGGCAAGGGCGCAACGCTTGGGGTACTGATCAAGAACGCCGAGGCGCTCGAAATCATGGAGCGGATAGATACGCTGATTGTGGACAAGACCGGCACCCTGACCGAAGGCAGACCGCAACTGGTGTCGATACAGACCAGTAATGGTTTTGCAGAAGATATGGTACTGCGCCTCGCCGCCAGCCTGGAGCGTGCCAGCGAGCATCCTCTCGCCGAAGCCATTGTGCGCGGCGCCAAAGACAGGGAAATCAGCCTGGCCGACACCGATCAATTCGAATCGATCACTGGCCAGGGCGTGACCGGTACTGTCGACGGGCACGCTGTCGCACTTGGGAATATCAGGATGATGCAATCACAGGGGGTCGACTTCGATGACTTGAGCGCGAAGGCGGAAGCTGGACGCACCCAGGGACAAACAGTTATGCTGGTCGCCATCGACGGCAAAGCCGCGGGCCTGGTCGGCGTGGCCGACCCGATCAAGCTATCAACCCCCGAAGCGATCCGCGACCTGCACGCCGAGGGCGTCAAAATTGTCATGCTCACCGGCGATAACCTCACCACCGCCAAAGCGGTAGCCGACCAGCTCGATATCGACCGCATCGAGGCTGAAGTTTCACCGGATCAAAAAGCGGAGATCGTCAAAAAACTGCAGTCGGAAGGCAGTATCGTCGCAATGGCCGGAGATGGTATCAACGATGCCCCGGCACTGGCGCAGGCGCATGTCGGTATCGCCATGGGTACCGGTACCGATGTCGCGATGGAAAGCGCCGGTGTTACCCTGGTCAAGGGGGACCTGCGCGGCATCGTCCGCGCGCGCCGCCTGAGCCGGGCAACCATGCGCAACATCCGCCAGAACCTGTTTTTTGCGTTTATTTACAACTCGCTGGGTGTTCCCGTCGCGGCCGGTGTGCTGTACCCGTTCTTCGGCCTGTTACTGTCACCGATGATCGCCGCCGCCGCGATGAGTTTTAGCTCGGTATCAGTCATCAGTAATGCACTACGCTTGCGCAAAACCAGGATTTAGCCAGGGGCCAACGATATGCTCAACACCCGCAGACAGTTTTTAAAAGTTGCCAGTGCCGGCGGGATAGGGTTGCTAACGCCACTGGGTTTTACCGGTAGTGTCAGCGCGGACGAGTCGATATCCTGGTTTAAGAACCCGCTTGGAGTACCCCCGCTGGAAACAGGAAATGTTATCGACGGTAAGCGCGTTATCAATCTTTCGCTGGGCTATGGCACCAGTGCATTTTTGGGTGACCGACCAACCGCTACGGTCGGCATCAACGGCGATTACCTCGGTCCCGTTATCAGGGTACAACAAGGTGACGACGTCGAACTAAAAGTGACCAACCGTTTAACCGAAGCTTCGACCCTGCACTGGCACGGTCTGAATATTCCGGCAGCGATGGATGGAGGTCCCCACCAGAGCATAAACCCCGGTCAAACCTGGAATGCCGCTTTCAAAATTCTGCAGGGCGCATCCACGCAATGGTATCACTCGCATGTGCTTCACCGCACCGGAATACAGGTCTATTTCGGTCTCGCGGGATTGCTCTACATCGATGATGAGCACAGTAAGGCTCTGGATTTGCCTTCAACCTACGGCGTAGACGATATTCCACTGGTGCTACAGGATCGATCCTTCAATCAGGATGGTTCGTTGCGTTACCTGGGCTCCATGCACGATCGCATGATGGGTATGATGGGGCAATTGATGTTGGTCAACGGCACCACGTTCGCACGTTTCAAGGTACAGAAACGACTGACCCGTTTACGCATTCTGAATGGGTCGAACGCCAGAATTTATAACCTCGAATTCGAAGACCAGCGAGAATTCCTGCAGATCGCGACCGATGGCGGGCTGCTCGAGCATCCGGTCGCGATGCGCGATATCGTCCTGGCGCCGGGTGAAAGAGCCGAAATCCTGGTTGAATTTGTCCCGGACGACGATGTCTTGCTGCGACATAAACCATTGCCCAGGCGCGCCGGCTCTGGTGCCGCGACAATGGGCATGATGGGAAACATGATGGCCGCCAATGATCAGCCGTTTGCCATAATGCGTTTCGATGCAGCGCAAAGTTCGTCCACTGTACAGACAATCCCGGCCCGGCTGACAGTGCCACGTAACTGGTCACCGCATGAAGCCGCACGAACCCGGCGCTTCAATCTGAATATGCAGATGGGCATGGGTATGATGCGTGGCGGTGGTTTTGGTATTAACGGCAGGCCGATGGACATGCGTCGTATTGACCAGCGCGTACCCCTTGGAGATGTTGAAATCTGGGAGATTGTCAATCAGTCACCGATGGCGCACCCGTTTCATATACACGATACCCAGTTCCGCATTATTGACCGCAACGGTCACGCCCCTATGGCCAGTGAACAGGGATTGAAAGATACCGTGCTGGTCTATCCGAGAGAAAGGGTTCGCATCATTACCCAGTTTGAAAACTATGCGGACGCTATAAAGCCATATATGTTCCATTGTCACATCCTCGAGCACGAAGACGCTGGCATGATGGGGCAATTTGTAGTCGTGGCCTAGATTACCAGGAGCACAACAGATATCGGGTAGTCAGCAAGAACCATTGCTACCGCCCCTGGTCATACTATTTGTAATCTCCTGCATCCACAGGGAATTCTTGTCGAAATCTCAGAAAAAAATATCACTACTCACTATATACTGAGTGAAACAATTGAAATTTGGTCGAGACTGTCCCCCTATGAAAGCTCTATCACTGACTCTGAACCTACTTATCGTTTGACACCGGGTCATGTCTTCCAAACTCGAAAATCCTTTTCCCTTCGCGATAAATAATGTCGAGTTTGAAAAACTGCTGCAACAGAGCGAACTGCTCGATGCGACCGAACTCATCGCGCAGCTTGGCCATTGCCGGTGGGATTATGAAAATAATCGACTGATATCCTGTTCGCAGGGATACGCGCGTATCTTCAACATGAGTGTTACAGAGGTAATCGCACTGCAGAGCAGTTGGGAGCAAAGCCTGTCTCAAATCCACCCTGAAGATCGTGACAAGTACCTCGCCGCTTATTACGCGCAACAGGAAACGGGGAACTATACGATAGAGTACCGATTCATGCGCAACGATGGCGAAGTTCGATGGTTGCGTGAAGTCGGCTTACTAAAATTTGATGAAGAAAGTAAAGTAATCGATGCGTTCGGTATCATCCAGGATATTACCGAGCATATAGTCCACCAACAGGATCTTGAAAATGGTCATGAGCTGCATCGGCAGGTCGAAGCGATAACCGATATCGGATACTTCATAAACGATGAGGAACTAGACGAGTACCTATACATAAGTCCGGGGTTTGCGCGCATACACGGGCGCACAGTCGAGGAATACATGCAATTTGTCGAGGCCGCGGAAGACAACCTCGCTGCCATACATGAAGATGATCGTGAACGCCTGAGAGCGGATATCATCGAATATGTAGAACGGGCGGACGATAACTTCGACGCAGAATATCGCGTGGTTCATCCCGATGGGACTGTCGCCTGGGTCAGGGAAAGATCGAAATCCCGCCTTAAGGAAAATGGCCGCGTAAAATTGACGCTGGGGGTATCGCAGGATATCACCGAGAAGAAAAACTTCGAACAAACCCTGCAGGCAGCGAAGGACTCTCTGGAAGTTACCGTGACGGAACGCACCCAACAACTGGCCGAAACTGTCAATCAACTCCAGCAGGAAATCTCCGAGCGAGAAGTAGTATCTTCCGAACTGGAAAGCAAAAACGCGGAACTGGAGCGTTTCGCTTACACGGTATCGCATGATTTAAAGACCCCACTGGTCACGATCAAGGGCTTTCTCGGTTTACTCGACAAGGACCTGGCCGCGCAGGATACAGATCGCGTGACAATGGATATTGAAAAAATAAATGTGGCCGCCAATACCATGGTGCAACTGCTTGAAGAGCTGCTTGAGCTCAGTCGTATCGGCCGGGTAGTGGGAGAGCCGGTTACCTGCAGAATGGCAGAAGTTGCCCGGCATGCAATGCGAATGGTCGAGGCCAGGATAGTCGAACAGAACATTGAGATCGAAATCGATGATATGCCTGCGGTAAGCGGTGACAAGACCAGGCTTGTCGAGGTGTATCAGAACCTGATTGAAAACGCGATCAAGTTTATGGGTGAGCAGAAATCACCACGAATTCACATTGGATCCCGGCAACATGACGGCGAGACCTGCTTTTTCGTGAGCGATAATGGTATCGGGATTGCAAAAGAATTTCATGAGCTGGTGTTTGAATTGTTTGAAAGACTAAGCCAGGACATCGAAGGAACCGGCGTCGGCCTTACCCTGGTGAAACGTATCATCGAAGTGCATGGTGGCACAATCCGGGTAGAGTCGGACGGTTTGGGTCAGGGTTGCACAATATTGTTTACCCTTCCGGCTCCGCCTTAGCGCCCCGATTTCGAGACCGTTCCTACCCTGTCTTGCGAGAAGAGTTTACGCGGAGGCAGCATAAATGTTAGCTTTGCCGTTTTCCAGGGAGTGTGTGCCACGTGTTTTACAAAGCCGGCGAAGATCATGGACTACCCCACGACCCGTTCAAGAGCTGCATCGTGCCGCGGCCGATTGCCTGGGTCAGTTCGATTCACCCCGACGGCGCAATCAACCTCGCGCCATTCAGCTTTTTCAATGCGCTGGCGAGTGATCCACCAATGGTAATGATTGCCTTTACCGGGTATCACGAGCACGGTGGCGAAAAGGATACGCTGTACAATATAAAAACAAGCGGTGAATTCGTTATAAACATGGTTCCGCTGGCGCTGAAGGATGCGATGAACGTCAGTACCGCTCCGGTAGGGCATGAGGTCAATGAAATGGAATTGGCCGGCCTGCATGCCGAGGATTCGATGCTGGTAAAACCACCGCGAGTGCGCGAGGCGCCGATCCACCTGGAATGCGAGTTATACCAGGAAATCAATTTACCCTGCAGCCTCGCGGACAGTATCAATACCACCATAATCGGCCGGGTTCTCGGCACTCATATCAGGGATGAAGTACTCGTCGATGGCCTGATCGACATCAACCGGATCAAACCGCTAGCACGGCTGGGATACCAGCAGTACACAGCGGTTGATAATGTGTTTGTAATGACGCGCCCTAAAGACTGACGCGACTGGAATCAGTCGTCTATCGGCTTCAGCGAAGCCTGAAATTCTGCTGCAACACCGGGGGCATAGCTAGCCAGGCCCCGCGCCAGGAAATCTTCGCGCATCGGTTGCCCGTTACCAGTGAGTGCGCGCATCCCTGCTTGCGGGGTAGGATTCTGCACCACCGGCCAGTGACCGACCTGCATTTCGGCACCCTCGGCCGCAATATCCAGCGGATCGTCCTCGCTGATCGCCGGGGTTTGTTCAATCTCCATGAACTGCCAGGTGGCTTCCAGCGGGATATTATTATGCGGGTCGAAAAAATAAATCGACCAGAACAGACCGTGGTCGACCGCGCCTTCGACCTCGATCCCGGCCGCCTCGACGCGATCCTTGAGGGCAAATAATTCTTCCCTGGAATCTACCGTAAACGACACATGATCGAAGCCGAGTGGAAGAGTGCTTCGATTACCCGGAAACTTACGCTGCATTACGGTAGCGCCCTCGTACTCGAAGAAGGCAATATGAGTAGCGCCATCGGCAAGCTGGAAAAAATAATGTCGGTAGCCGTCGTGCCCGATGCCAGCGCTGAGTTTCATCCCCAGCAGATCGCGATAAAAACGGATGGTGGTCACCATGTCGTCGGTGATAAAGGCGAGATGATTAATTCCCTGCAGGCTCATAATATTCGACCGATTATATGACGCCAGCCATTATAGACCCGTTTTACTCGACGGTAACCGATTTGGCCAGGTTGCGCGGTTGATCGACATCGGTCCCACGCAACACTGCGACGTGATAACTCAGGACCTGGAGTGGAATTATCGACAGTATCGGCGTGATGAAATCGGTATCGCAATCCATTTCGATAACAACATCGTCAGCATCGGTTTCCAGATGTGCACCCCGATGTGCAAACACGTAAAGTTTGCCGCCGCGTGCCTTGACTTCCTGCATGTTGGAATGCAGTTTACTCAGCAAATCGTCGTTCGGCGCAACTACGATAACCGGCATCTCGGCATCAACCAGCGCCAGCGGGCCATGCTTAAGCTCGCCAGCTGGATAGGCTTCAGCGTGGATGTATGAAATTTCCTTGAGCTTTAATGCGCCTTCCATTGCGATAGGGTAATGCTCACCGCGACCGAGAAACAGCGCGTGCTGCTTATCGACAAAATCCACGGCGATGGTTTCGATCTGAGTTTCCAGTTTAAGCAGGCTTTCAATCAACCCCGGCAGCGAGGTCAACTCAGCCATGATCGCAGTTAGTGTTTTTTGATCGATACGTTTCTGTAGCTGTCCCAGGGTTGCCACCAGCATCAACATCGCCACCAGTTGCGTCGTGAATGCCTTGGTGGATGCGACCCCGATTTCGGGTCCGGCACGTGTCATCAACACCAGATCAGACTCACGCACCAGGGATGATTCAGGCGCATTGCATATACTCAATGTGCCACAGTAATTATCCGAAGTCAGGCTGCGTAACGCGGAAAGCGTATCGGCGGTTTCACCAGACTGCGACAGGGTAACAAACAGGGTATTACCGGGCACCACTGATTTTCGATATCTGAATTCGCTCGCAACTTCGACCTGACAGGGCAAGTCCAGCATCGACTCGATCCAGTATTTGGCGACCATGCCGGCAAGATAACTGGTCCCGCAAGCGATAATCTGAACATTTTCTACCCGTTTGAAGATTTCTCCCGCATCGTATCCGAAAACATTGTCGAGCACGCCCTTGTCATTGATACGCCCTTCCAGGCATTCTGCGACCGCCTGCCCCTGCTCATGAATTTCCTTTTGCATATAGTGACGGTAGGTGCCCTTGTTGGCCGCGTCACTATTCAGCTCGCTAACGAAAATATCGGGTTGTTTCGATTTTCCGGCAGCATCGTATACCCGGTAGTCATTCTTGTTGAGTACAACGTAATCACCTTCTTCCAGGTATACAAACCGATTGGTAACGGGTAACAGCGCAGAAACATCCGATGCGACAAAGTTTTCCTTGATGCCGATGCCAACCACCAGCGGATTACCGCGCCGACAGGCTACCAGGGTTTGCGGATCATCCGTGGCGATAATGCCGAGCGCGAACGCACCTTCCAGTTCGTCGACCGTTTTTTTAACCGCGCTAAATAAATCGTCGGTGTAATAACTATCAATCAGGTGTGCGACAACTTCGGTGTCGGTTTCAGAACTGAACTGGTAACCTGCCTTCAGCAGGCGCTCACGGATCTCCTTGTAATTTTCGATGATGCCGTTGTGCACTACTGCAATACGATCATTGGAAAAATGGGGATGTGCATTGATTTCTGATGGCTCGCCATGGGTAGCCCAGCGGGTGTGGGCGATCCCGATATGTCCCGGCTGATCCCCCGGCAACCTGGCCTCGAGTTCCTTCACCTTGCCAAGCGCGCGGAAGCGTGACAGCTTTTGATCTTCGATTAGCGCGATGCCGGCAGAATCATAGCCACGGTACTCGAGACGATACAAGCCCTCGAGCAGTATCGAACCGACATCCCGTTGCGCCAGCGCACCTACTATTCCACACATGATTCAAGTTTCCTTTGTTTGCTTAACCGGTTTGGACCAGCTGTCGATTGTAACCTGTTTGGCACGCGAAACCGTGAGCTTGTCGGCGGGCGCATCCTTCGTGATGGTGGAACCCGCACCGATGGTGGCATTACGCGCCACGGTAACCGGGGCCACCAGTTGCGTATCTGAGCCGATAAAAACGCCGTCTTCAATAACAGTCGTGAACTTGTTGGCACCATCATAGTTGCAGGTGATGGTGCCTGCGCCGATGTTGACCCCGCTTCCCATTTCGGTATCTCCGATATAGCTGAGATGGTTTACCTTACTACCCTTGCCGATCTTCGATTTCTTGGTTTCAACAAAATTTCCAATTTTTACCTCGTCATCCAGATCGGTACCGGGACGAATACGCGCAAACGGACCGATACTGACATCGTGCCCTATCATGGCTTCATCGATCGAGGTCATGGGTTTGATTTCGCTACCGGAGGCGATACTGCTGTTACGAATCACACAGTTGGCGCCGATGCGGACATTGTCGCCGAGCGTGACCGCACCTTCAAAAATACAGTTAACATCGATTTCCACATCACGGCCAACCGTAATTTCACCGCGGATATCTATTCGGTCAGGATCGTAAAGCTTGACTCCCTGAGTCATCAAGGCATCCGCCTGGCGCTTGCGGTAAAGGCCTTCGACAGCTGCCAGCTGCTGCTGGTTGTTAACTCCGTTGACTTCGCTCGCGTCCATACATACTACAGCAGTGGTACTGGCTTTTTTCGCGGCAGCGATGGCAACCACGTCGGTCAGGTAATATTCGCCTTGCGCGTTGTTGTTATCGATTGACATCACCAGTTCACGTAACTGCTCCCCTTTGATTAACAGGATTCCAGAATTGCATTCATCAATTTCAGCCTGGGCCGGAGTGGTATCCTTCTGCTCGACGATGGCGGTCACGTTTTGGTTATCGTCGCGAACGATGCGACCATAACCAAAGGCATTATCCGGGATAAAACTGAGCACACAGACAGCGGCCTGTTTACCCTGTTCGATCAACGTTGACAGGGTTTCGGCACGAATCAACGGTACATCGCCAACCAGCACCAGAACATCGTTGCCACTGGTAACGGTATCGAGGCATTGTTGCAACGCGTGACCAGTGCCCAGTTGTTCGGACTGCTCGACGAAACTCAATCCCTGGTCACCCATTCTGCTGCGCACCTGTTCTGCGCCATGACCCACCACGACGATAATCTGCTCGGGGTCGACGACACGGCTGGCATCAACAATATGCTGTAACAGCGGTTTGCCGGCCAGCTCATGTAACAGTTTGGGGCGCGCAGACTTCATGCGTGTTCCCTGGCCGGCGGCGAGAATGACAATACTCAGTGGCATAGAAGAATACTAGAACAAAATCAGGGGCTTATTGTAATGTATTGCAGGTCGGGCCCGCAATGACGGGACTATTGGTCAAAAAGGTCGGACTGCCGATTTTTCGATTTCACGGATTGATGATCTTCGCGGCTGCGTTTAAAAGCGATTCCTTCGTGTTCTAACAACCAGGCTTTGCGTTCAAGGCCGCCAGCATAGCCGGTTAAGGTCCGGTCAGCACCAATCACGCGATGACAGGGAACAATAATCGCAATCGGATTCTTCCCATTCGCCGCCCCGACAGCGCGTACCGCTTTACGATTATTTACCATATCCGCAATATCGCGATAGGACACTGCCTGCCCAAACGGTATTTCTATCAGTTTTTTCCAGATAGATTTTTGAAAAGTTGTACCCTGTTGATCCAGGGCCAGGTCAAATGATTTGCGTTTACCCTCGAAATACTCTCGCAATTGCTGTTTGCAACGCGTGGTCATTTCGCTGGGATGCACTGTGGCCTGTTCCGCTTCGATAAAATCGACCTGGGTAATTCCCTGCGCGGAAGCCTGTATGAGCAGGGTACCTGCAGGCGTATTCATCGTGTCGGTGAACATAGCGCTGACTCCACGGTTTCCAGATGACGAAGCTGAGATAGTTACTGGCAATCCGCGCAGTGTATCAATGGTGATGAAAGGACAGAAGAACCTTACATCGGGTCAGGCCGTGCAACAGGCTTTGTAACTTTACTAATCTATGGGATGACACCGCCCCGAAGTTATTCCCGAGCAGGCGGGGATCTTGCAATGCTGGTGTCGTTACAAGATTCCCGCTTGCGCGGGAATGACACAAGAGCATTGGAATACCCCCCGCTTGCACGCTGCGCAGGAACGAGGGAAGCCAGAGGGATTCCGATACGTCAAGCCAGTGCGCCTGGGGGCCGCTTTCGCGGGGATGACAGTAACGATTTGGGGAATCCCCGCTTGCGCGGGGATGAGAAAGAAATAGAAAAGGGGCTTTCGCCCCTTTTCTATTTCTTTCTCAATTTCTTGATGGCGGCGATCTGTGCCGCGGCTGCCAGTAGCTCGGCCTTGGCCTTGGCGACGTCGAGATCCCCCTGTTGATCGGCGAGGGCTTCTTCGGCGCGTTTCTGCGCTTCTATCGCGGCGGCCTCGTCGAGGTCATCCGCGCGAATTGCAGTGTCTGAAAGGACTGTGACCAGATGCGGCTGGACTTCCAGGATACCACCGGAAATGAAGAAAAATTCTTCCTTGCCGTCACCCATATCGAGGCGTACCTCGCCCGGCTTGAGCGGCGATATCAGCGGCGTGTGACGTGGCGCGATGCCAACCTCACCCATAACTGCAGGTGCATAAACCATGTACGCTTCACCGGAGAAAATCTGTTCTTCGGCACTGACGATATCAACCTGGATGGTATTAGCCATAACGATACCTTACAGGGTCTTCGCTTTCTCGGCGACTTCTTCGATGCCGCCAATCATGTAAAACGCCTGTTCCGGATACTGATCCATTTCACCTTCGAGAATCTGCTTGAAACTCGAAATCGTGTCCTTGACCGATACGAACTTGCCGGGCGAACCGGTAAATACTTCCGCGACGAAGAAAGGCTGTGACAGGAAGCGCTGAATCTTGCGCGCACGGCTGACCGCCAGCTTGTCTTCCTCAGAGAGTTCGTCCATACCAAGAATCGCGATGATATCCTTGAGTTCCTTGTAACGTTGCAGGATACCCTGAACGCCTCGTGCGGTATCGTAGTGCTCGTTACCAACCACGTTCGGGTCGAGAATACGTGAAGACGAATCGAGTGGATCAACCGCGGGGTAGATACCCAGTTCCGCAACCTGGCGAGACAGTACCAGTGTCGCGTCAAGGTGCGCAAAGGTCGTTGCAGGAGACGGATCGGTCAAATCGTCCGCCGGTACGTATACCGCCTGGAAAGAAGTGATCGAGCCGGTCTTGGTTGACGTGATACGTTCCTGCAGTGCACCCATTTCTTCCGCCAGCGTGGGCTGGTAGCCAACCGCTGAAGGCATCCGTCCGAGCAGTGCCGATACCTCGGTGCCCGCGAGGGTGTAACGATAGATATTGTCGACGAACATCAATACGTCGCGGCCTTCGTCACGGAAGTGCTCCGCCATGGTCAGACCCGACAGCGCCACGCGCAAACGGTTTCCGGGAGGCTCGTTCATCTGCCCGTAAACCAGCGAAACCTTGTCGATAACGCCGCCATCCGTCATTTCGTGGTAGAAGTCGTTACCTTCACGAGTCCGCTCACCGACACCCGCAAATACCGAGAAGCCCGAGTGCTCGACCGCGATGTTACGAATCAATTCCATCAGGGTTACCGTCTTACCAACTCCAGCACCACCGAACAGACCGATCTTGCCGCCCTTGACGATCGGCATAACCAGGTCGATTACCTTGATACCAGTTTCGAGGATTTCAGTCGCAGTCGCCTGTTCATCGTAGGTCGGCGGATTGCGATGAATCGGCATGCGTTTTTCTTCACCGATCGGGCCCTTCTCATCGATCGGGTTACCGAGTACATCCATGATGCGTCCCAGGGTTTTCTCACCCACCGGTACCGTAATCGGTTGCCCGGTATTGTTAACCTCGAGACCGCGACGCAAACCTTCGGAGGCACCCATGGCGATGGTGCGCACGATACCGTCACCGAGCTGCTGCTGAACTTCCAGCGTCAGACCTTCCTGTGCGGGGATCAACAACGCATCGTAAACCTTGGGGACAGCGTCTCGGGGAAATTCTACGTCGACGACCGCGCCGATTACTTCCACGACATTACCTGTGCTCATCTGTTATTCCTCTATCAATCTGTGTTGGTTAAACTGCTGCCGCGCCGGCTACGATTTCGCTGATTTCCTGCGTAATACTGGCCTGGCGTTGGCGGTTATAAATGAGCTGTAGCTCGTCAATCATATCCCCGGCATTGTCAGTCGCGCTCTTCATCGCGATCATACGCGCGGCCATTTCGCAGGCGACGTTTTCGACGACACCCTGGTAAACCAGCGATTCGATATAGCGATCGAGTAAATTGTCGAGCACTTCCTTCGAGTCGGGCTCGTAAATGTAATCCCAGTGATGACTGAGTTCGTTATCTTCAGACGGCTTGACCGGCACGATCTGCTTTATGGTCGGCTCCTGGGTCATGGTGTTGACGAATTCATTGCTGACCAGGTAAATCTCGTCGATATTGCCTTCCTGGTAGCTTTTCAACAGGGTCATAACCGGACCAATGATCTGGCTCATCTCGGGGCTGTCACCGATATGACTGGTTTCCGCAACGACCCTGGCACCAATTCTCTTAAAGAATCCGAGCGCCTTGGTACCGAAGGTAACCACATCGACTTCGATACCCCTGCCGTCGAGATCGCCGACGAGATTCAGCGCCTTCTTGAACAAGTTGGTATTGAGACCGCCGCACAGACCGCGATCCGTCGAAACCGCAATAACACCGACCCGCTTAACCGGTCTTTCGATCAGGAAGGGGTGCTTGTACTCGGGATGCGAACTCGCCACGTGGCCGACCACTTTTGCGATTCGTTGCGCGTAAGGGCGCGTCGCGAACATCTGGTCCTGGGCCCGACGCATCTTGCTCGCCGCCACCATTTCCATTGCCGCGGTAATCTTCTGAGTGTTCTTGACACTCGCGATCTTGGTCTTTATCTCTTTGCCAGCAGCCATTGCCTAGTAAACGCCGTTCGCTTTAAAGTCTTCGATCGATTTCGCGATTTCAGCCGCGATGTCGTCGTTGTAATCCCCGGACTCGTTGATCTTGTCGATCAGGGCCGCGTTATTGGAGCGAATGTGCGCGAGCATCCCATCTTCGAAGGCAACCACCTTGTCGAAGGCGACATCATCGAGATAACCTTCATTCGCCGCATACAGGGAGATCGCCATTTCGGCAACGCTCATCGGTGAGTACTGGCGCTGTTTCATCAATTCAGTTACGCGCTGTCCACGCTCGAGCTGCTTGCGCGTGGCGTCATCGAGGTCGGAAGCAAACTGCGAAAAGGCTGCCAGTTCACGATACTGCGCAAGCGCCAGTCGAACACCACCGCCGAGCTTCTTGATGATTGGCGTCTGCGCTGCGCCACCAACACGCGATACAGACAGACCGGCGTTGATCGCGGGTCGGATACCGGCGTTGAACAGATCTGATTCCAGGAAGATCTGGCCATCGGTGATCGAGATAACATTGGTCGGTACGAAAGCCGAGACGTCACCGCCCTGGGTTTCGATGATCGGCAACGCGGTCAGTGAGCCCGTTTTGCCTTTGACCTTGCCGTCGGAGATTTTTTCGACATAGTCGGCATTGATACGCGCGGCGCGTTCCAGCAGACGCGAGTGCAGGTAGAAAACGTCACCCGGATATGCTTCGCGTCCCGGGGGACGACGCAGCAGCAATGATACCTGGCGATAGGCCCAGGCCTGCTTGGTTAGATCGTCATAAACGATAAGCGCGTCTTCACCCTTGTCGCGGAAGTATTCGCCCATGGTGCAGCCCGAATAGGGTGCGATGTATTGCAATGCAGCCGAGTCGGAGGCATTCGCCGCGACCACGATGGTGTGTTCCATGGCACCAAACTCTTCGAGCTTGCGCACCACGTTGGCGATGGTAGAGGCTTTCTGACCGATACCGACATAAACACACTTAACGCCGGTGCCTTTCTGGTTGATGATCGCATCGATCGCAACCGCGGACTTTCCGGTTTGACGATCACCGATGATCAGTTCGCGCTGACCGCGTCCGATAGGCACCATAGCATCGATTGACTTGAGTCCGGTCTGTACCGGCTGTGATACCGACTGACGTGCGATTACACCGGGTGCTACTTTTTCAATCGGCTCGAATTGCTTGGCTTCAATTGGACCCTTGCCATCGATCGCTTCACCGAGGGAATTCACCACGCGACCCAGCATTTCCTCACCCACCGGCACCTGCAGAATTCGCCCGGTACACTTGACGGTATCACCTTCCGAGATATGTTTGTAATCACCCAGGATTACCGCACCGACCGAGTCACGCTCGAGGTTGAGCGCCATACCGTAGGTGTTACCCGGAAATTCGACCATCTCGCCCGACATGACGTCGGCCAGGCCATGAATACGTGCAATACCATCCATCAGGCTGACAACAGTACCTTCTGTTCTCGCCTCGGCAGCACTTTCAAAGTTCTTGATGCGATCTTTTATGAGTTCGCTTATTTCTGACGGATTAAGTTGCATCGCGTGTTATCCCGTAAATGTAATATCTGTTATTTATTGAGCGCTATGGTCAATTTGTCCATGCGCCCGCTGGCCGAACCATCGATCACCAGGTCACCTGCGGTGATGATCGCGCCGGCGATCAGACTGGCATCGATTTCGGTCGTAATACTGACTTCCTTGCCGAGCCGTTTGGCCATGCTGGTGGCAATTTTATCCTGCTGCTCAGCGCTGAGTTCCTGCGCGCTTTTGACCTGTACTTCGATCTTGCCTTCGGCTTCCTGTTTAAGGGTCGCGAACACCGTCGCAATTGCAGGCAACGCTGCGAGCCGGCCATTTTCAGCCAGCAGGGCAATCAGGTTGTCGAAATCCGGATCAGCCGCCAGGCCAGCGCCTGCAACCACCGACTGGAACAATGTCGCCAGCTCACTGGAGAGTATTGCCGGTTGCTCGATGGTAGCCTGCATGTCGGAGTCGGAGGCAATCGACGCCGCCAGCTCCAGGTTATCCTGCCACTGTTGCAATTTGCCTTCATCCGACGCCAGTTCGAATATTGCTCTGGCGTAGGGTCGGGCAGCGGTATCAAAGTCAGCCATGTTCTAAACCCTAAATCTGGGTAACCAGCTCATCGAGCACCGCCGCATGCGCCTCGGCGTCGACTTCACGCTTCAGGATCTGCGCGGCTCCGGCCAACGCAATCGAGGAAACCTCTTTGCGCAGCTCTTCACGGGCTGAATTGATTTGCTGATCAATATCGGCACTCGCCGCAACCTTGATCTTATCGGCTTCGTCGCGCGCATCGCCCTTGGCTTCATCAACAATTTCATTGGCGCGTTTCTGCGCCTGGTTGATGATTTCCTGGGCCTGTTGCTTGGCATCGTTCAGACTGTCACTGACCTTAGCCTGCGCGTCTTCCAGATCCTGTTGACCGCGTTGTGCGGCGGCCAGGCCCTCGGAAATACGCGCATTACGCTCTTCCAGTGCTGCCATGAGTGGTGGCCATATATATTTCATGCAGAACCAGACAAACACGGCAAACGTGATCATTTGTCCTATTAGTGTCGCATTGAAATTCATATTGCTGTCCTCGCTTTAGTGAATATCAGTAAAGGTTTAAGCAACCGCAAACATGACATACATAGCCAGACCAACCGCGATCATCGGTACCGCGTCGACCAGGCCCATAACGATGAAGAACTGAGTACGTAACATCGGAATCAACTCCGGCTGGCGCGCTGCACCTTCCAGAAAGCGTCCGCCAAGAACGCCGATACCAACTGCCGCACCGAGTGCGCCCAGGCCCATCATTAAAGCGCCAGCGATATAAAGCAAAGCTGATTCCATGATTTTCTCCTACTTAGATAGAGTGTGTTAAATAAAAAGTTTAGTGATCTGTCTGCGACGCCATGTCCAGATACACGATGGTCAGCGTCATAAAGATAAACGCCTGCAAGGTGATAATCAGGATATGGAATATCGCCCAACCCAGTTGCAAAAATCCACCCGATATCCCCAGTATCCAGCTACCGCTGTACATCAGGGCGATCAAGATGAAGATCATTTCACCTGCGTAAAGGTTGCCGAACAAACGCAACGCAAGTGAAACGGGTTTTGCAATCAGTGTGACGCCTTCCAGTACAAGGTTGATCGGCATCATGAATTTGGGAAATGGATGGAAGGCCAGTTCGGCGAAGAATCCGCCCGCGCCTTTCATCTTGACGCTGTAGTAAAGCACCAGCGCAAACACCGTCAGCGACATGCCGAATGTGATATTGGGATCGGTGCTGGGTACTACTTTCAGATAAGGGACGCCAAGCAGACCTGCCAGCCAGGGGATCAGGTCCACCGGAATCAGATCCATAAAGTTCATCAGGAAGACCCAGATAAAGATGGTCATCGCCAGCGGCGCGACCAGTGGGTTCTTACCGGAAAAGGAGCCACGCACCGAGTCATCGATAAACTCGACAATCATTTCAATAAAATTCTGCAGGCCGGTCGGAGCATCGGTAGACGCTTTTTTGGCCGCGCGGTGAAACAGCCACAGGAAGAATATGCCAAGACCAACCGAAAACAGCATTGAATCGAGATTAATCGACCAGAAGCCCATTTCCTTGATTTCGTCGGCGCCGTGCGCGATACCCCAGCTACCGTCAGCCTTCTGACCATAGGTCAGATTGGTCAGATGGTGCTTGATGTACTCGCTTGAATTTGCGTAGCTGCCAGCCATATTCGATCAATTACCTTTAGTAACAAACGGTGTGAACCAGCCGGATAACTGGATCAGGACAAATCCGGCAAACAAAACAACAGGGTCCCAGGGATAATGCGTGGTGAAAGCGAGCAACAGTATCACGCTCATGATCACCCATTTACCGATCTCAGATCGGTACGCGTAGCCCAACCACTGCGGCGCATTATTATTCTCCGTGGCCCGCAGCATTCTGAAACTGAAATACGTCTTCGGTAACAGTGCCGCCATGCATCCTAACAGAGCAGACGGTATAAATGCTACATCCCAGAGACCTGTGCCTGCCAGGTAAACAATCCCCAGGAAATATTGAAAAACCAGCAACCTGATAATCTGATTTTTCATCGCTGTTTCCGGGCACTATTCAAGCCTGAGCACCCCGTCAGAAAAAGCGGATGCAGAGTATAACGGAGTTAAATGCGAATAATCAATGACCCGAACGCATATTTATAATGACAAATGTTCGAGGATTCCATCGAGCTCGGCGGCGCTGTGAAAACTGATCACGAGATGACCGGATCCCTTTTTACCCGGCTTGATTTTAACCCCCGCACCCAGTTTCTCGCTGATCCTGTTCTCCAGCCGCTTGATGTCCGGGTCGCTCGCCCTGGGTCTGCTCCTGGGCGTGGTTTCAGCCGCCAGCGTCTTTTTCACCAGTAACTCGGTTTCGCGTACTGACAGGCCTCGATTCACCACCAGCTTACCGATTTCGATCTGATCGTGACGGATGAGCGCCAGTAAAGCGCGTGCATGACCCATGTTGAGCAAACCTTTGTTGACCTGCTCCTTAACGGGTTCGGCGAGGTCGAGCAAGCGCAGCAGGTTACTGACGGTAGCGCGAGAGCGTCCTATAGAATCCGCAACCTGTTGATGCGTAAGGTCAAATTCCTCGATCAAGCGTAAAAATGCCTGCGCTTCTTCGAGCGGATTCAAGTCTTCACGCTGGATATTCTCGATCAGCGCGACCGCCGCGGCCGATTTCGCATCGAGTTCCCGGATTATCGCCGGGACTTTCTGCAGGCCGGCAAGCTGGGCCGCGCGCCAGCGCCGTTCACCCACCACCAGCTCGAAGTGATTGGCCTCGGGACGCACCACAATGGGTTGCACGATACCCTGCGCGCGAATCGAATCAGCCAGTTCCTGCAATGCTTCCTGCTCAAACACCTGGCGTGGCTGGTACTTACCGCGTTGAATGCGATCGATATCGAGCTCGACCAATCCGCCGGCTTTATCCCCATCTTCTGTGCGGGTGACGTCATCGATGTTACCGATTAACGATCCGAGTCCTCTTCCCAGGCGCTTTTTTTTCATAGTGTTTATTGATTATCGTAATGGTTTCGTTGTGCGTCTCGTCGTAATACTTCCCCCGCCAGGGCGAGATAAGCTATCGAGCCACGTGAATTTTTACTGTATTTCAAGATCGGCTGGCCATAACTCGGAGCCTCGGCGAGCGCCACGTTACGCGGAATAACAGTGCGATAGACGCGGTCACCGAAATGTTCGACCAGTTCACTGGAGACATCGTTGGACAGGTTGTTACGCGGGTCATACATGGTACGCAGCAAACCTTCGAGTCGAATATACGGGTTAATGCTGATACGAATCTGCTCGATCGTATCAAGTAGCGACGAAAGACCTTCCAGTGCAAAGTATTCACATTGCATCGGCACCACGACACCGTCGGCCGCTACCAGCGCATTGACGGTAAGCATGTTCAGCGATGGCGGGCAATCGATCAGGATGTAGTCATAGTTATCGCGCAGCGTATCGATGGCGAGAGACAATTGCCTTTCACGACCGATTTTGTTCATCAGTTGCACTTCAGCCGCGGTCAGATCGGGGTTGGCGGGCAAAATATCGTAGCCGCCTTCACTCGAATGCTGCAAAGCCTGGCTGGCACTGGCGTCACCGAGCAGTACGTCGCAGATACTGAGTTGCAATGTATTCTTGTCAATCCCGCTGCCCATAGTGGCATTGCCCTGCGGATCCATATCGATCAGCAATACGCGTCGTTTAGTCGCTGCCAGCGCCGCGGCCAGGTTGACTGTGGTGGTCGTCTTACCGACTCCACCCTTTTGATTGGCAATAGTAAAGGTTTGGGTCATAGCTGTGTTATCGCCACCAGGCTGCGGGTTTCGCTGATGCCCGGCACATTAAGGATTTCTTCCTCGAAAACGAATTTATCGGTATCCAGTTGCTGCACTTCCTTTTGCCTGAGCCCGGTTTTCATGGTGAGCAGCTGAGTTTTCGGTTCCAGCAAATGCGCAACGCTGTCACAGAATTCCGCCAACGGTGCATAAGCGCGACTAACGATAAAATCCAGCGAGTCCGGCGAATGATAATCCTCAACCCGCGACTGCACAACTTGTGCGTTTTTCAGTCCGCAATGAGCGATCGCCTGGCGGATGAAGCGCGTCTTGCGCGCATTGCTGTCGAGCATTACCCAGATCGCTTCCGGCATCGCAATCGCCAGCGGAATACCCGGCAGGCCGGCACCGCTACCGACATCGAGCACCTTGCGGCAATTCACCAGCCTGGGCATGATCGAAAGACTGTCGAGCAAATGGTAGGACAGCATCTTCGGCAGCTGTCGGATCGCGGTCAGATTGTAAACCTGGTTCCATTTTTCGAGCAGGTAAAGATACTCGATCAATTGATCGTGCTGGGTTTGTTGGAGCGTGAGCCCGAGCGCGTCAGTGCCCGCGCGGAGTTCACCGGCGAGATCCATTCAGGCCGTCTTTTTAGCCTGGTATTGATGCCTTTTCAGGTGCACCAACAGCAATGAAATGGCGGCCGGGGTGACACCCGAAATTCGACCGGCCTGACCAATTGTCGAGGGCCTATGTTGGGCGAGTTTCTGGCAAACCTCGTTCGACAGTCCGCGTACCTCGGTGTAATCAAGTGCTGGCGGCAACCCGGTTTGTTCATGCTGGTTAGCCTTGTCGATTTCCTGTTGCTGACGATCGAGATAACCCGCGTACTTGACGTTGACTTCTGCCTGCGCACGGACCGTTTGCGGGTAGGCTTCAGGGTGGTCTACAAACGGCATCAAATCTTCAATTTCAACTTCGGGTCGCTTGAGGATTTCGCAATAGCGGTACTCACGCGTGAGCGGATTTTGCAAGGTTTCCGCCAACGCGCCGGCGGCCGCGGTACCAGGCCGCAACCATTGTTCGCGCAACACCTGGTTGAGGCGCTCGAGCTGTTCGCAATATTCTTCGAAGGCCTGCCAACGCGCGTCTTCAACCAGCCCCAGTTCACGACCCAGTTCGGTCAAACGCAGGTCGGCATTGTCCTCGCGCAGCATCAAGCGGTACTCCGCACGTGAGGTAAACATGCGATAAGGTTCATTGGTGCCACGTGTAATCAGGTCATCGACGAGCACGCCCATGTAGGCTTCCGCGCGCTTCAGTTCGAGCGCCTTTTTACCCTGCACCCCGGCAGCCGCATTGGCACCGGCGATCAGGCCCTGCGCTGCGGCCTCTTCGTAGCCGGTAGTGCCGTTGATCTTGCCGGCAAAATACAGGCCCTCTATAAAGCAGGTCTCCAGGGAAGGTCGCAAATCTCGCGGATCGAAATAATCGTACTCGATTGCATATCCGGGCCGTGTTATCAACGCCTGTTCGAAGCCGAGCATACTGTTAACCAGCGCCTGTTGAACATCGAAGGGCAGGCTGGTGGAAATCCCGTTGGGATAGACTTCACCGAGTTTCAGGCCCTCGGGTTCGACAAATACCTGGTGCGAGGTTTTGTCGGCGAAACGGACCACTTTATCTTCAATCGACGGGCAATAACGCGGGCCGACACCCTCGATTTCACCGCTGAACAATGGCGATCGATGAAGACTTTCGCGGATAATGTCATGCGTCTTTGTGTTGGTGTGGGTAATGTGACAACACACCTGTTCGGGATGCATGTCGAGACTGCCCATGGTCGAAAACAGCGGCAGTGGATCATCGCCGGGCTGCTCTTCGAGACGGCTAAAGTCGATCGAGTTGCGATCGATGCGCGGTGGTGTACCGGTCTTCAGCCGACCCACGCGAAACGGTCGGGCGCGCAGGCGCTCGGCGAGGCGGGTCGAAGGCGGATCACCGGCACGCCCACCCGCATAACTGGAGTCACCGATGTGGATTTTACCGTCGAGAAAGGTACCCACGGTCAGCACCACTTTCGGGGCATAAAATTTGAGCCCCATCTGGGTGATCACACCCTCGATAGAACTACCGCTTTCGATCAGGTCGACGACGGGTTGTTGGAAGATCGCCAGGCCAGGCTGGTTTTCGAGCTTTTCGCGTATCGCCATGCGATATAGCTGACGATCGGCCTGGGCACGCGTCGCACGCACCGCCGGCCCCTTGCGACGATTTAAAATCCTGAAATGAATACCGGCCCGGTCTGCAGCCAGCGCCATTTCGCCGCCGAGCGCATCGATTTCCCTAACCAGGTGACCTTTGCCAATACCGCCGATCGCCGGGTTACAGGACATTTGCCCAAGAGTCTCAATACTATGCGTTAGCAACAGCGTATCGACTCCCATGCGCGCAGCAGCCAGCGCGGCTTCGGTACCCGCGTGCCCACCGCCGACGACAATCACATCGAAACGCTGTTTAAAATCCATTCGATCATATTAATGTAAAAGGGCGCGCATTCTAGCGTAATAGCGCGCCTTTGCCAAAATTACCTTCGGACGCCAGGTCGTGAAAATGTTACCGAAAGTCGCTCCCAACTGGCGCGCGCGCCAGTTGGCCCATACATGGGATCGCTTGGAGCCCGTATCGACGGACCGCGACATCCATGTCTCGCTACACTTTCGGTAACATTTTCCCGACCTGGCTATTTCTAGAAAAACGTGGTCTGACCCCAATTTTTCCCAAGATCCCCGCTTTCGCGGGGATGACCTGGGAGAACTCGGGGGTGACCTGGGATAATCCGGGGATGATCCAACAGCTTGTCATTCCCGCGCAAGCGGGAATCCCATTGGGGTTTTGTCGTTGCGAGATTCCGATACGTCAACCCAGCGTAGGCTGGGGGGCCGCTTTCGCGGGCATGACTGCTAAAAGGTTGGCAGGCCGGAGAGAGATAAGGGATGCAGATCAGCGGGTGTGGGTGGCGATGAGGTCGGGGAGGTCGTGCATATTTTCGAAGACGAGATGGGCGCCGCTGGCCTTTAGCTTATGCGCCGGCATCAGTTCGGCAAATCCGAACACCTGCATGCCGGCGGCAACCGCGCCGCTGACACCGATGGGGCTGTCTTCGATTACCAGGCAACGCTCTGGCCGATACCCGCCCATGGTAACAGCGGCGTGAAAATAAATATCGGGATGGGGCTTACCGCGCTCGACCTCGCTGGTACTGAAAATTTTACCATCGAAAAAATCGATCAGGCCGGTTTTACCCAGCGTCAGTTTCATCTTGTCGTGGGAACCGCTCGAAGCGACACAGTAAGGAACCGTCAAATCTCTCAAAACCGATTCGATACCTTCGATCGCGGCCACCGAATTCTTTAATGCCAGGTTGATATCTTCCTGGTAGCGCTGATCCAGTTCGGCCGGCGGCGGCTCACCGAGAATGGCTTCGATTTTCTGCAGGCATTGCAGCCTCGAGTGACCGACAAAAGTATCCAACATATCCTCGAGCGTGAATTCGAGACCGCATACCTGCAGCAATACCTCGGCAAACACTTCGTTGGCGACTCTCTCGCTGTTGACCAGTACCCCGTCGCAATCAAATATTACCAGGTCGAAGGGTTCGCTCAACTCGCCGGTCCAGGCGGTTCTTTTTTGGCGATCGTGGTGGCGAGTGCGACCATCGACGATAAATCCGTCAGATTGGATGGCACGACCAACGTATTACCTTCCTTCGCCAACTTGCCGAACTCGGTAATATATGCCTCCGCAACTCGCAGCTGCATTGCCGAGTCACCGCCTTCGACAACCAGGGATTGCGCCACCCGGTACAATCCTTTCGCGGTTGCCGTGGCGACCGCCAGGATAGCCGCGGCCTCACCCTCGGCCTCGTTGATCTGCTGTTGTTTATTGGCCTCCGATTCCTTGATCACGCGCTGCTTTTCACCTTCGGCCTCGTTGATCTTGGCGTCACGTTCGCCTTCCGAGTTCAGGATAACGGCGCGTTTTTCACGCTCGGCGCGCATCTGTTTTTCCATCGCACTGAGTACGTCCTGCGGCGGATTGATATTCTTGATTTCATAACGCAGTACCTTGACGCCCCAGGGGTCCGAGGCCTTATCCAGTTCGGAGACCACGTTGGAATTGATCATCGCGCGCTCTTCGAAGGTCCGGTCGAGTGCAATCTTGCCGATTTCACTACGCAGCGTGGTCTGCGCCAGCTGCGATATCGCAAATCCATAGTCGGTTATACCGTAGGAAGCGCGTTCCGGATCCAGCACCTGCAGGTAGAGCACGCCATCGACGCCTACCTGGACATTGTCGTTGGTAATACAAACTTGCTCGGGGATATCGAAAGCAAGCTCCTTCAGACTGTGCTTGTAGGCCGCGGATTCGATAAACGGGATCAGGACATGAAATCCGGCACGCAGCGTGCGACTGTACTTGCCGAGGCTTTCTATTACATAGGCGCTTTGCTGCGGTACCACCACCGCAGTCTTGAAAATAACCAGGATGACCACGATCGCCGTGGCTATTGAGACCCAAAATGGGAAATTACCGTACATGGTTGTTCTCCTTAGTTTTGTTGCTCGATGCGTTCCAGCCGCAGGGTCAGGCCCTCGACGTTGACAATCTTTACATGCTGGCCAGCGGTGAAAGCCTGGTCACTATCGTTGATCACGGTCCATTCGGTACCGCGGTAAGCCAGCCTGCCTTTTTCGCCGACTGGCAAGTCCTGTTCGATGGTTACGACTTCGCCCGCAGGCCCGGTTTCGTAGCCGATCCCCGAACCGCGTAACTTGGCGTAAAGCTTCTTGCGGAACAACATCATCATAATCAGCGAGATGACCGAAAACAGAATCCATTGCACCCAGGGCTCGAGGCCGACACCGCCGAGCTCGACCAGTCCGGTGATGGCAGCGGCAATACCGATGAACACCAGGTAAAAGCCGGCATCGACTATCAATAGCTCGGAACCGAGCAGCAAGGCGCCAAATATTATCCATCCCCACCAGGGCATCATCGTCTCCTGTCTGATTTCCAATTCATCTTAAGTAAGGAGCCATTCAGGTGCAAGCGGGAATCTCTGGTGCATGGCGCCATTGTAAGATCCCCGCTTGCGCGGGGATGACTTAAGGGGGGCAGGGATGACTTAAGGGGGGCAGGGATGACTTAAAGGGGGGATGACTTAAGGGGGGGCAGGGATGACTTAAAGGGGGGATGACTTAAGGGGGGGC
>JBATHL010000593.1:0-8504 GCA_049666745.1 Gammaproteobacteria bacterium | reverse complement strand
CAAAGATGAGCAATACGCAGGACTATGTACAGTGGTTTCGGGGTGCTGCACCTTACATAAAGGCGCATCGCAAAAAAACCTTTGTCATCATGATTTCAGACGAGGTGATTTATTCAGACCAGTTTATCGGGCTGGTGCATGATATCGCCCTGCTCAATCACCTCGGCATAAAACTGGTAATACTTCACGGTAGCCGCAGCAGCATCGATTCAAATCTGCAGAAAAACACGCTTGAGCTCAGCTTCCATCAGAATATCAGGATTACCGATAGCGTAGCCTTACCCTTCGTGGTGCAGGCGATCAACGAAGTCAAAACCTGCCTCGAGTCGCATCTATCGATGGGCTTACCGAATACACCCATGTCCGGTTCAGAAATTTCACTGGTTGGCGGCAATTTCGTGATCGGCATGCCGCTAGGCATAATCGACGGCGTTGACATGCAACACTCGGGCAAGGTACGCGCGATCAAACATCAGGCAATAAACGAGTTGCTGGCGCTTAATCATGTCGTACTGTTATCGAACCTGGGCTACTCGCGCACCGGCGAAGTTTTCAACCTGCCCGCCGAAGAACTGGCAGGGGAAGTCGCGCGGGCACTCAAGGCCGACAAACTGGTTTACATACAGCAGGGGCTTGAGCAGGGAGAGACATCAGCCAGTACGCTGTCGACCAGCCAATGCGAAGCCTTACTGGCGGATTCGGCGACGCCTGATGAGATGAGGAATTTGCTTAGCCAGGCGATCCAGGCGATTCAGGCACAGGTCAAGCGGGTGCATTTTATCGATCCCCGGGTCGATGGCGGTTTGCTGCTGGAGCTGTTCACCCGTGACGGCTATGGGACCATGGTAACCAATTTATTTTATGAAGGTAGCAGAACCGCCACTATCGATGACATCGGCGGTATCCTGAGCCTGATCGAACCGCTGGAGGCGAGCGGAATTCTTGTGGTTAGATCACGCGAACAAATGGAACTTGAAATCGCACATTTTCAGGTGATCGAAAAGGATGGCATGATCATCGCCTGTATCGCCTGCATACCCGACAGCGAGGAGATGGTTGCCGAAATCGCCTGTCTTGCAGTGCATGCAGATTACCAGCGCGCGGGACTGGGCGATCAGTTGTTGCAAATCGCCGAAGATCGAGCACTAAAGTCAGGCACCCAGAAACTGTATACCTTGACTACCCGCAGCTCGCACTGGTTTATCGAACATGGCTTTACCGAGTCTACGGACTTTAACTTACCCGCGGTCAAACAGGCGAGCTATAATCCGCAACGTGGTTCAAAGATTCTACTGAAGACGATCTGATGCCTTATGATTTAAGCGACTACCTGGTTATCGGTGTATCCTCGCGTGCGCTGTTCGATCTCAGTCGTGAAAACGAAATATACGAGAAACAGGGCCTGGAAGCTTACTGTCGTTATCAACTGGATCATGAAAACGACGTTCTGAAACCGGGTACAGGATTCGCCCTGATCGAAGCCATGCTGCGCGTCAACCAGATCGATGCCGGTGTGCGGCGCACCGAAGTGGTGATCATTTCACGCAACTCGGCCGACACCAGTCTGCGCATCTCTAATTCCATCGATAGTTATAATCTCGATATAACACGTGCCGCATTCACCGGTGGTGAGCCGGTAGCAAAGTATCTTAATGCGTTTGAAGTCGACCTGTTTTTGTCTGCCACCGAAGAAGACGTCCAGGCTGCGGTCGAATCAAATGTTGCTGCGGGGCTGATATATGACGGCCCCGGCCATAATCAGGCAGACCCACTGCAGCAGATCAGGATCGCCTTCGACGGTGACGCGGTTTTGTTTTCCAAGGAATCCGAAATGATTTATCAGCAACAGGGACTTGAGGCTTTCATCGAACATGAAAAAATGAACGCTGAAAAACCGCTGCCCGAAGGTCCATTTGCCAAGCTGCTGAAAACACTCTCATTCTTACAATTCGACCTTGACAGTAACTCGACGCAGGCGAATCCCCCGATTCGCACCGCACTGGTGACGGCACGCAACAGCCCGGCTCATGAAAGGGTAATACGAACGCTACGTACGTGGAATGTTCGCATCGACGAAACCTTCTTCCTCGGTGGCGTTCCCAAGCACAAGATTCTGCAATCGTTCTCACCGCACATATTCTTCGATGATCAGCACCAGCATTGCGAAGGTGCCGCCAGGGTGGTGCCTACCGCACGGGTACCACACAAGGACGATGAAACAAAAACGGCCTGATTAACAGGCCGTTGGGTACTCCGGGATTCGCACTTGATTACTCAATCGTCGCGACGTTGCTTCTCCAGCCGTTCATGTTTTTCCTGGGCCTCGACGGTGAGCGTGGCTATGGGCCGCGCCTCGAGTCTGAACAACCCTATTTCCTCGCCGGTATCATCACAATAGCCATAGCTGCCGTCGGCTACTCTTGACAGCGCCGAGTCGATCTTGTTCACCAGCTTACGGTAACGGTCACGGGTGCGCAGTTCCAGGGCGGCATCGGTTTCCAGCGAGGCGCGATCGTTGATGTCGGGCTCCTGCCAGTTCTCTTCCTTCAGATGTGAAATGGTATTTTCGGATTCTTGCAGCAGTTCGGCACGCCAGGACAGCAGTTTCTGACGAAAGTACTCCAGATGCTGGGGAGACATGTAATCTTCTTTCGGAGAAGGCTTGTAACCTTCGGGTAATTCTATTGTCATAAATTCGCGCTCCAGTGATGCCCATAACAATAAAAGGCGGGCAGTATAAGGACGTTTATTCAGTTCATCAAGTCACCTTTACACTTTATTTTGCGTAACCGCGAAAATGGTTATTCTCCGTCGCGCAGAAAAGCCAAATTTGGTCTATTCTTGTAACCTGAAGCATAAAAACTTCTATGTAGAAGCCTCTGATTATCGCCACCAGACCGTAGTTTGTTCTTTTGCCCGTTTAATCATAGACTTGGCCATCAATTATCCCGTACAACAATCTCAGTTTTGATTCTATGTTCATAATCCGTCTGGTTATCCTGTTAGTCGTAGTCGCGATATTACTCTGGTTGCTGAAACGACTGTTCAGCGCCGATCCGGAAGCGGAGCAATTGCAGGCGGCCAGGCCGGAAAACATGCGCCAATGCAAGTATTGCGGTGTCCACGTACCCGAATCAGCCATCGTTTCACTCAAAGACGAGTCTTATTGCTGCCAGGAACATGCTGACCTTGACCAGCAATAATCTGCGAGATAGCAGATACAAACCCCGCACGACGAACTGGACCTCGGTTCGTCTGTTAAACGTTTACCGCCTCGGGCTGTCAGCAATATTCTTCGGTCAGAGTTTTGTCAGTCCGTCGCCGTTACTGACTATCGTCGACCTGACGCTCTACTCCTGGACCAGTTTTGCTTTCCTCGTGCTGGCCATGGTGTGGATAGTGGCAGCCTGGATAGAACGGCGTGGCTTTCAAAGCCAGGTATCACTGCAAATTTACAGTGACACCATTATTATTATTC
The DNA here is from genome assembly GCA_049666745.1 of Gammaproteobacteria bacterium. Classification (GTDB taxonomy): domain Bacteria; phylum Pseudomonadota; class Gammaproteobacteria. The sequence goes on along the minus strand of JBATHL010000593.1, from coordinate 5,026 downwards.
TGTTGATGCATGCCTGCGGCGGAATCTCCAGCGGCCTCGGCATGTTATTGATCATTTCAGTCGCGATAACCGGTTTACTCACCGAACAGTCACTGGCGATCCTGTTCGCGTCACTGGCCTCGATCGGTTTGCTCGCCGAACATGTTTACTCGGTGATCAATATCCCGGGTTATATCGGCACCTCAACCCAGGTTGGCATTCTCGGCGCCAGTCTGATTGCGACCGCTATTGTTACGCATAATCTAATGATGCGGGTACGCAGTAGCGAGAAGCTGATTCAACAACGCGAACGCGACGTCGCGCTGCTATCGGCCCTGAACCAGGAAGTCATCGAAAATCTGCAGGCCGGGGTTATCGTGCTTAACCGCAGTGATCAGATCCGTAATATCAACCAGGCCGCCCTGGACATGTTGCACATTGCCAATAACAAGTCTTTTTCGCTGCAAAAAGACTGTCCCAAGCTACTATCAGCACTGGAATCCTGGCGAAATATTTCAAGCGAGGACTCAACAATCCCGCTTACCGATATGGGCATTGACAATATCCAGATCAGTTTTCGCGAACTGCAAAGTGAGGGCCAGCCAAATACGATGATATTTTTAAACGACGTGTCATCGATCCGCGATAGCATGCAGCAGGCTAAACTGGCTTCCCTTGGTCACCTGACAGCGAGTATCGCTCATGAAATCAGGAACCCGCTGGGGGCCATTTCTTACGCGGCCGAGTTGCTCAATGAAAATGAAGAATTCGGTGAATCAGATCAGCGTATGATCGAAATCATCAACCTGCATACATTGCGTATCAATAATATTATCGAGGATGTCCTGGAAATTTCGCGTGGTGGCTCCACGCTGAAGGAATGGATCGATCTGAGCACCTGGTTGCCGGGATTTATAGATGACTTTTGCCAATCGGGGCTAGCCAAACCTGAATCCTTCGAACTTGAAATTGAAACAGAGAATCCAGGCATGCAATTCGATGCCGGTCACCTGACGCAAATTCTGACCAACCTTTGCACTAACGCCTGCGTCCACGGAGACAAGGATAAACCGATTATCATTCGAGCTTTCGCCTCGCTGGCTTATCCGTTGTGTATCGAAATCGCCGACCAGGGGCCGGGCATTGACAGCGATATCCTCGATCAGATTTTCGAGCCATTTTACACCACCAGTCACCAGGGTTCGGGACTGGGTTTATACATAGTCGGACAGCTGTGCGAACTCAATAACGCGTTTATTTCGGCCAAAAACAATCAGTACAATGGTACCAGCTTTATACTGCAGATGACCTCGCTCGCAACCGACCCGGACAGGCAGGCTGACTTATGACGAAGCAGCGTGTCTTAATCGTTGACGACGAACCTGATATCCGCGAATTACTCGAGATTACCCTGTTGCGCATGGGACTGGAGACGCGTAGTGCCGAAGATTACAATAACGCCACGCGCCTGCTGCATGACGAAACCTTTGATCTTTGTTTGACCGATATGAAACTACCGGATGGAGACGGCATCACACTGGTTGAACATATACAGCAGCATTGCCCTAATACACCGACCGCGGTAATCACAGCACACGGCAGTATTGACCTCGCGATCAAGGCGATGAAATGCGGCGCATTCGATTTCGTTTCCAAACCAGTCTCGCTGGAGACGCTACGCAACCTTGTTGACAAGGCCCTGACCCTGCCGAGTTTCCCCCAGCTCGCCAGTAATGTTTCGGATGAAAAGTATCAAATTATCGGCGATTCCGAGTTGATGCTCGAACTCAAGCGCTCGATAGCGAAATTTGCGCGCAGCCAGGCGCCTATTTTTGTCTGCGGTGCTTCAGGCACCGGTAAGGAACTGGTCGCGCGCCAGGTTCACCTGCAGGGGTCACGCGCACAGGCTGCATTTATCGCGGTTAACTGCGGCGCTATTCCGTCGGAGTTGATGGAAAGCGAACTGTTCGGACACCTAAAGGGAAGTTTTACCGGCGCCACCAGTGATAACGAGGGATTGTTCAAGGCAGCTCATGGCGGCACGTTGTTTCTCGACGAGATAGCCGATTTGCCTCTCGCCATGCAGGTTAAACTTTTACGCGTGATCCAGGAAAAATCAATCCGCGCGGTTGGTTCGCAGCAGGAAGAAGCAATCGATGTGCGGATTATCAGCGCTTCACACAAGGACCTTGAAGGCATGGTCGCGGATGGCAGCTTTCGCCAGGATCTTTACTACCGCATCAACGTGATCGGGATCACGGTGCCCACCCTGGGCGAACGCGCTAGCGACATCCCACAACTGGCCGATTACCTGATCGAAAAGCACAACTATGAAAACGCGAGCAAGGTCAGGATCGACGAGCAGGCGCTGGCAGCGCTGCAAAGCTACCCTTTTCCCGGCAACGTACGTGAGCTGGAAAATATTCTGGAACGTGCGCTGGCATTGTGCGAAGAGGAGTTGATCAAGGTTGAAGACCTGCAATTACCGGAGATCATCAGGAGCACACAGGAAAGTCCGGCCAGTCTTGGCGAAATGACGCAGAACCTCGAAAAGGAACAAATAGCAAACGCGCTTGAAGATAATCGCTGGAACCAGTCCGCTACCGCGCGTGCGCTGGGTATAACACTGCGACAGCTGCGTTATCGCATCGACAAGCTGAAACTCGGGAAACCCTGATTTTGACAAAAACAGGGGTGAAGTCTGACATTCCCTGTAAAAATTTGACAATTTTGTCATCTTTTCGCCGCAAAACTTATATTCGGTATACCTGTAAAAATTGTAACCTTTTGTTTTAATTGAATAAATAAGAAATAGTCAAAATTGGCATCACGATTGCTTCTATATCACCATGAAACGGCAATAGTCGATTTCTGAATCGAACTTCAAGATTTTAGACAAGAGGAAATACATAATGAAGAAGCAACTAGGTTTTACACTGATCGAACTCATGATCGTAGTCGCGATCATCGGCATTCTGGCCGCAATCGCTATTCCGCAATATGCTGACTACACTCAGCGCACCAAGGTTACAGGCGCGCTGTCCGGTATCGCCGGTATCAAGACCCAGGTTGGTCTGTGTGTTCAGGAAACTGGTCAAATCGCAGGCTGTACCGCAGGTACTAACGGTATTTCTGCCAATATCGCAGCAAACCAGGTCAACTATGTCGTGTCATCTGCAACTGCTGACGGCGTAATTACGCTGGTAACCGAAGGCCTCGATACAGGTGGTAAAAACATGCAACTGGTGTTGACCCCGACTAACCCGAATGCTTCAGCTATTTTGTGGACCTTCGACAATACACAAACTGGTTGTCGCGACGTTACTGCTGGCCGCGGAATCAACTGCACGCCATAATCTAGCCAGCTCCAAGCAAGTCTAGATATAAAACGGGCTCTTTCGAGCCCGTTTTTTTTGTTTCCGACCCCTTAACTTTGCCCATCAATCATCAAAGCAAATCTTAGATATACCTACTATGCTCTAAGCAGTCTCTAGTAGCGTCTAAAACAATAATCAGGATTCCACAAGAATGCATTCCGCACATCGCCTCATTATTCTGCTCGCATTTACCGCGTCCGGCTGCGCCGGATTGATCTATGAATCAGTCTGGTCACATTACCTGGGGCTTTATCTCGGACACGCGGCCTATGCACAAACCCTGACCCTGGCTATCTTTATGGGTGGAATGACTTTGGGTGCTTTCGGCATCAGTCGCTACATCCACAAAATCGGCAACGCTCTGATGGGTTATGCGGTGGCTGAATTCGTGCTCGGAATCGCCGGGCTATTGTTTCATGTCATCTATACCAATTTCGTCGATTTTAGTTATGCAACCGCCTTCCCCGGACTCGAGAGCCCACTGCTAATCACCATTTACAAATGGACCAGCGGCGCGTTGCTGATTTTGCCCCAATCAATAATCCTGGGTTCTACATTCCCGTTGCTTTGTTCCGCTTTAATAAGGCGTGAGGGACAAGGCATCGGCAAACATATTTCCATACTTTACTTTACCAATAGTATCGGCGCCGCCGCTGGCGCGCTACTGGCAACTTTTATGCTGATACCGGCAATAGGAATGCCCGGCGCGATGCTGACTTCAGGCATCATGAACCTGGCCATTGCAGTCGTCACTTACTATGTATCCAAACAGCCTGAACCTGCCGCCGAGGCGGAAGAGACGACCGACGATTCCGACGCAACCCGGCTTACCGCGATCGCCCTGATCGCCGCGGCCATTACCGGCGCGGTATCGTTTATGTACGAGATCGCCTGGATTCGCATGCTCAACCTGGTACTGGGTACCTCACTGCACGCGTTCGAAATCATGTTGAGCGCTTTTATCGCCGGCCTGGCACTGGGTGGCTGGTGGATCAGGAATCGGATCGACCAGATCCCCGACCTGCTTCGATTTACCGGCCAGGTACAAGTTTTCATGGGCCTCGCGGCGATATCAACGCTGGCGCTCTACGTGGAATCATTTAACTGGGTAGCAGCGCTTTTGAACGAAGCCCTGCTGAGGACCGATACCGGTTATTTTTTCTACAACCTGGCCACCAGCCTGATATCCGGCCTGATCATGATACCGGCAACATTTTGTGCCGGCATGACTCTGCCGTTGCTAACCACCCACTTAATTAGAAGAAGGCACAACGAAAGCGCCATCGGTCGGGTCTATGCCAGCAATACCATCGGTGCTATCTGCGGAATAATGTTTGCCGTTCATATCGGTATGACGACATTTGGATTGAAGTGGCTGATTATCGTCGCCGGCGTTATTGACGTCGGTCTCGGCATTTACCTGATTCTTTACTCGGGTCGATCCCTGAAGTGGGTTTCATTGCCGTCCCGGGTAATTGCCGTATGCCTGGTCGGGCTCGCTACTTTAAGTTTTGTAACCGAACTCACGCCATCACGGCTAGCTTCGGGAACTTTTCGCTACGCCCGGGCTGAACTGCCCGATAAAGTTGTGTTTTATAAAGATGGCAAGACTGCCTCTATCAGCGTTCAGGAAATTAGCCACAATACCATTAGTATATCTACCAACGGTA
>JBATHL010000592.1:0-3416 GCA_049666745.1 Gammaproteobacteria bacterium | reverse complement strand
CACCAGCTCTGCTGCAGAAGAGGGCGAGAAAATGCAGATTACGATTGATATGGATCTTGATCTGAGGGAGGCGAGAGAGGCTTTCGAACGCGAGTACCTGTCGAGGCATCTCGAGCTTAGTGGAAATAACATGGCGGAACTGGCGCGGCGGGTCGGACAGGAAAGGACCCATCTTTATCGCAAATTGAAATCACTTGGACTGCAAGCCAAAAAACAATAAGAAATCATGAATATCATTATATTAGGTGCCGGGCAGGTAGGCTCGACGGTTGCAACTGAACTCGCCAAGGAAGAGAGTAATGAAATAACCGTAATCGATACCAACCAGCAGATACTTTCCGATCTGCAGGATCGCCTCGATCTGCGCACTATCTGCGGTAATGGCTCCTACCCGGGCTTGCTGGACGATGCCGGCGCCGACGATGCCGACATGATCATTGCGCTAACCAATAGTGACGAAATCAACATGATCGCCTGCCAGGTGGCGTCTTCACTTTTCCATACTCCCACCAAGATAGCGCGGATCCGCTCGGCCGAATACTTGCGCCGGCCTGGTCTGTTTGCCGAGGATTCGATTCCGGTCGATTTCATGATCAGCCCCGAATCACTGGTGACCGAGTATATTTACCATTTGATCGAACACCCGAGTGCACTGCAGGTACTTGATTTCGCGCAGGGCCGGGTGCAACTGGTCGCGGTCAAGGCTTATGACGACGGTCTCATGGTGGGGCGTGCTTTGAAAACCATGAATGACGTCGTTCCCGGAATTGATATGCGGGTAGCGGCAATTTTCCGGGAAGGTGAATCGATTCAACCATCCGCCGAATGTGTCATCGAAGCCCGCGACGAAGTTTTTTTTCTCGCCGCGCGGGAGCATATTCCGACGGTTATTTCGGAAATGCGCAAACTGGAAAAACCCAACAAGCGCATCATGCTTGCCGGTGGCGGTAATATCGGTGGTCAGCTCGCGGCGCTGATGGAGAAAGACTACCAGGTCAAGGTAGTCGAAGCCTATCCGCCGCGTGCTCGCGAATTATCGGCGCTGCTGGATTCGACTATCGTATTGCTGGGCGACGCCGCCAATCCGGACTTGCTGCTCGAAGAGAATATCGAGAGCATGGATGTATTTTGCGCCCTCACCAACGACGACGAAGCCAATATCCTGTCAGCGATGTTGGCCAAACGCATGGGTGCAAAAAAGGTTATGTCATTGATTAACCGGCCCGCTTATGTCGATCTGGTGGAAAGCGGGATCATCGATATCGCGATTTCTCCGCACCAGGTCACCATTGGCGCGCTACTCGCGCATATTCGACGCGGTGACGTGGTGGCGGTACATGCGCTGCGTCGTGGCTCGGCCGAAGCGATCGAGGCAATCGCCCATGGCGACAAGACATCTTCTCGTGTAGTGGGTCGTCCTATCGCGGAAATCAAGTTGCCCGAGGGCACCCGTATCAGCGCGATTGTGCGCGGCGACGACGTCATAATCGCCCACCATGATACCGTTATCGAATCCGAGGACCATGTCATCCTGTTTCTGACCGATAAAAAGAAGATCGCCGCAGTCGAAAAGCTGTTTCAGGTCGGTATCACCTATTTCTAACCACTGGCCGATTGTTTAAATGCAGCTTCTGGTAATACAACGCATTCTGGGTCTACTGATGATGGTATTCAGCAGCACCCTGCTGCCACCGATAGTGACCGGTCTGATATACGGCGATGGCGCCGTGCTGCCGTTTGTGGAGGCCTTCATACTGACGCTGATCACCGGTTTTCTGCTTTATCTTCCGGTGCGAAAGCATAAACAGGAATTGCGCCTGCGTGACGGCTTTCTCGTAGTGGTGCTGTTCTGGACCGTGCTGGGAGTCGCCGGCGGACTGCCTATTTACCTGTCCGGAGTGTACGAAATTTCGATAACCGATGCGGTTTTTGAATCGATTTCGGGCATTACTACTACCGGCGCCACGGTAATTGTCGGTATCGATTTGTTGCCACATTCGTTGTTGCTTTATCGCCAGGAGCTGCAATGGCTGGGGGGTATGGGTATTATCGTGCTTGCGGTGGCAGTGTTGCCAATGCTGGGGGTTGGTGGCATGCAATTGTTTCGTGCTGAAACCCCGGGACCGGTTAAAGACACCAAGCTCACCGCGCGGATCTCCGAAACGGCCAAAGCCTTATGGTATATCTATCTCGGTCTCACCGTGGCCTGTTGCCTGGCCTACTGGGCGGCGGGGATGTCGTTTTTTGATGCGATGTCGCATTCGTTTTCGACGGTAGCGATCGGCGGATTTTCCACCCACGATGCCAGCATTGGATATTTTGACAGCACCGCTATCCAGTTTGTCGCGATGGTATTCATGTTGCTGTCCGGGGTGAATTTCGCCATTCACTTTACCGCGTTCCGCCATCGTTCGCTAAAACCGTACCAGCGCGACGCCGAATTTCGCACCTATCTTCTGGTTCTGTTTGTCGTCAGTGTGATTACCATTGGTTACCTGCAATTCAGCCACACCTTCGAGTCGACCACCGAATCGATTATCGAAGGCCTGTTCCAGGTCGTTTCGATTGGCACCACCACTGGTTTTACCACGGCTGAGTATTACAGCTGGCCTGGATTTCTGCCGGTGCTGTTGATCTATGTCAGTTTCATCGGTGGCTGCTCGGGATCTACCGGGGGTGGCATCAAGGTAATTCGCATCCTGTTACTGGTAAAGCAGGGCGTACGGGAGTTAAGGCGCCTGGTGCATCCAAACGCGCAAATAGCGGTCAAGATTGGAAAAAAAGCGATGCCGGAAAAAGTGCTCGAGGCAGTATGGGGCTTTTTCGCGGCCTATTTCGCGATCTCCGCGCTGATGATTTTACTGCTCATGGCGACCGGTCTGAACCAGGAAACTGCTTTTTCAGCGGTTGCGGCCTGTCTCAATAATCTTGGCCCCGGTCTGGGCGATGTCGGTAGAAACTTCGCTTATATAAACGATCCGGCAAAATGGATTCTATGCATGGCCATGCTACTCGGGCGCCTCGAGATTTTCACCCTGCTGGTTTTGTTTACGCCCGCATTCTGGAGGAAATAAAGCTTTGCATCAAACTACTCGTGAAGTCGATGTGAGCATGCTGGAACCACCGAGCGCGGCAAAGTTAGAGCGCAAAATTCGTAGCAGTGTTGGTCGCGCGGTCAGCGATTTCAACATGATTGAAGCGGGTGATCGAATAATGGTATGCCTGTCGGGAGGAGCCGATAGCTACAGCATGCTTGAAATGCTGCTGGCGCTGCAAAAAGCCGCGCCGATCGAATTCGAGTTGATTGCGGTCAATCTCGATCAAAAACAACCCGATTTCCCCGCCGAGGTATTGCCCGATTATCTGGGCTCGCTGGGCATCGAGTTCAGGATAATCGAGGAAGATACCTACAGCAT
>JBATHL010000591.1:0-3326 GCA_049666745.1 Gammaproteobacteria bacterium | reverse complement strand
CGTCAACCCAGCGTACGCTGGGGGGCCGCTTTCGCACCCCACTGCCCGGAATTATAAACTGTTCACAAATTCACTGGCATTCTAAGGCTACCTCGGGGGTCAATCCGCAAAAGTCGCTCCCAAACGGCAGAAAGCGCCGTTTGGTCCATCCATGGAATCGCATGGAGCTCGGCATCCATGCCTCGCTACACTTTTGCGGATTGTCCCCCGAGATAGCCACCCACTGTAAGGGGAAACCGGTGACACCCCGCGCGCCGTAAAGGCCGGGTGCTGCTGTCCAAAATTAGGTCTATACGATGCAAAACAGAGGGATGGCGTCAGCGCATGATGAAGGGGTTTGCCATTGGTTCGGTCGAGGTATTGATCCACACCGTTTTGGTACGCGTGTAATCGTAAATCGTATCGATACCGCTTTCCCGACCGGGGCCGCTGTTTTTGAAACCACCAAAAGGAGCGATCGGTGAAATCACGCGATAAGTATTGACCCAGACGATACCCGAGTGAATCGCATCGGATACACGTAAGGCGCGCGCAACATCCGACGTAAACACACCGGAACCGAGCCCGAAATCGGAATTGTTGGCCATCTCGATCGCTTCTGCCTCGGTGTCGAAGCTCAGCGCCGACAAAATCGGGCCGAACATTTCTTCACGTACCGTGCGGATATCCTGGTGCGGGCAATCGAGAATTGTCGGGCTGTAGTACCAGCCGCTGTCGAAACCTTCAGGACGCTTGCCGCCAAACAACAGCTTTGCCCCCTCGGCTACCGCATCTTCGACCGACCCGGAAATATGATCCAGTTGCTCTTTGGTGCACAAGGGTCCGACCTGGGTGTCTTCCGCCAACGGATCGCCGATACAGATCTGGCCGGCACGCTCAACCAGCTTCTCCAGTATCTGTTCACGAATGCCTGACTGGATAAACACGCGTGACCCAGCCACACAACTTTGCCCGGTAGCGCCGAAATTGCCCGCGATGATACCGTTTACGGCACCTTCGAGGTCGGCGTCATCAAAAACCAGGATCGGCGACTTGCCACCCAGCTCCAGCGATACCACGGCAAAATTTTCGGCCGTATTGCGCACGATGTGGCGCGCGGTTTCCGGGCCGCCGGTAAACGCAACCCTGGCCACGTCCACATGACTGGTCAACAATCTTCCGCAGGGCTCACCATAGCCGGTGATGACGTTAACCACCCCGGGTGGGAAGCCGGCCTCATCGACGATACGCGCAAATTCAAACATGGGCGCCGGCGCCATCTCCGAAGCTTTTAACACCACGGTGTTGCCTGCTGCCAAAGCGGGTCCCAGCTTGGTAGCGGTGAGAAACATTTGCGCGTTCCACGGGACTACAGCGGCGACCACGCCGATTGGCTCGCGTTTGGTGAAGACATGCATGTCGGGTTTGTCGATCGGCAGGGTTGCACCCTGGATCTTGTCGGCAAGGCCGGCAAAGTAGTAATAGTAGTCTGAAACATATCCGGTTTGCGCGCGCGTTTCTTTCGCCAGTTTGCCACTATCGATAGTCTCGATCTCGCCCAGCATTTGAGAATTCTCGGCGATCAAATCACCCAGACGTCGCAGCAACTTGCCACGCTGAGTCGCATTCATTTCAGCCCATGGGCCCGATTTCAAGGCACGACTGGCGGCAGCAACTGCCCGGTTGACTTCGGTATCACCCGCAATCGCCGCGGTCGCCCAGATTTCACCGCTAGCGGGATTGATTGACTCGAGCTGACCACCGTCCGCGGCATCACACCATTCACCGTCGATGTACATCTGGTAATGCTTCATAGCTAAATTCCTGTAGTTTGGCTGCCGCCAAGGTTAGCGTTAATTTTCATTCGATAAAAGCTAAAACCATAGAATGTGGCTAATCTGCACGCTCGTTTACCCCCGTAAACAACGGCCCTGAAAATATTCCGAAACCGATGAAAACATGCTTAATTAAGCCGATCGACTAGTAAACTGGAGGTCTCCGGTTAGCGGGACTGCACCAGGAATCAGCCATCTATCAACGTGAAATAGCCCGCAAAAGACAGCATTCGGCAGGCCATACCTTGCTGAAGCGCTTGAAATGTGGTCAGCCTCGTGCCAATCTTTACTGATTAGCCGCAGTAAACGCGTGATGAGCGTTTGGAGCACGTCCTTTGGACCTTGCAGAAGAAACAGATTTACTCCGCAAAATACCGATGTTTGCCAAGATGGAAACCTCGAGACTGAAATTGCTGGCCTTTGCCAGCGAAATCGTCTCCTTCCAGCATGGGGACATCGTGCTCAGCAGCGGTGATTCAGCCGATTTCGCCTATGTCATCATGGATGGCGCCGTCGATATCATCACCGAAACCGACGGTGGCCCGGTCGTCACCGATACGCTGCGGCAAAATCAGCTCATCGGTGAACTCGGTTTACTTAATAATACCCCCAGGATCGCGACGCTGATCGCTAATGGGGATCTTCAGGCAATGAAGATAACCGCGGAAATGTTTTTCCGTATTCTGCGGGAAAATTCAGAAGTTGCACTCGATGTAATACGCATGCTCAGCGACAAACTGGACCGCTCCCATGCAAAGGTAAAAACCCTGCTTGCGCAAGTAGAAACCCTACAAAAACAGGTGCATCAACAGGACGACGATTAATGACATCGCCAGCGGTGGAAGAGATCAGCGGTCTCAGCCGGTTTCAGTCGTTATGGCGACGTTGCCTGATCGCGGGTGCCACGGATGCAAGCGCCGACATTCACCAGCGCCTGGTTGATGGCTATAACGAACCACAACGTCATTATCATACCCTCGCCCACATCGATCATTGCCTGACGATGTTCGATCAATGTAAATCACTCGCCACCAATCCTGACGCGCTGGAAATTGCAATCTGGTTTCACGATGTCATCTTTGAACCTGGAAAAAGTGACAATGAAGCCCTCAGTGCCGAACTTTACAAAGAGCTTTCCGCAGGGGTTCATGCTGATGAATTCCGCGCGTTGGTAGGCAGACTGATTATGGCAACCTTGCACAATGGGCTCTCGCTTGATGATAGCGACGCGGGCTACATGGTCGACATCGACCTGTCCAGTTTCGGACTTCCCTGGGAAGATTTTTTGCGTGACAGCCGACACTTGCGCGAGGAGAGCATGCATCTCAGCGACGCCGACTATTCTCGCAAACAGAGAGAATTCCGCTCCTGCCTGCTTGCCCGGCCGCATTTTTATCAAACCGATTTCTTTCGTGGGCGATACGAGCAGCAGGCTCGCGACAACCTGGCGAAATATTTCGGCTAGCTGAGCACACTTCCCTGGACGGAACAAGGCAGCGGACGAGCTAAAGG
>JBATHL010000590.1:0-1758 GCA_049666745.1 Gammaproteobacteria bacterium | reverse complement strand
GTAATCACCGGGCTGACGGTCGTGTTCGTCGGTGTCGAGCAGGGGATTCTGCTCGCTATCGTGCTGTCTCTGATCGAACACACCAGGCGTGGCTATCGGCCGAAGAATTCGGTACTGGAGCGAAGTGACGCCGGGCAGTGGGTCCCACGTCCGGTGAGTAGCAAGGTCGAGGCTATCCCCGGCCTGATTATCTATCGATTTACGCACAGCATGTACTACGCAAATGCACGTCAGCTCTCCGAGGAGATAATGACGCTTATGAACACCGCAAAACCGCCGTTGCGCTGGTTCTGCATCGACATCTCCGCAGTCTCTTATGTGGATTATTCCGCCGCGCAGACCGTCAAGTCACTGTTCACCGCGTTGGAGGAGCGCGGCACCCGGCTGGTCGTTGCCCAGGCCCTGGAAGACGCCGACCCTGACGACCGACACGGGCTGCAGAAACTCATTGGTGAGGATGGCTTTTACAGCACCCTCGACGAAGTCGTGGAGGCATGTCAGCAAGACACGCATAGCTGAACGCGAACGCGGCGCGAACGCCCTGCGCCTTAAATAGAACACCCGCCGTTCCAGGTGGAACGCGCATCCATCTTCCCGTGAACACGACTGGTACGACACTCTATACAGAGTAGTAGCTGGAGAGTGTCCGCCATGACCGAGAGTCACTTATCACTGCCCACCAACCGTGCTTTTGTCATCCAGCTGCAAGCGAACTCAGAGGGATCCGGGATTGCCCATCGGGGACGCATTGAGCACCTTTCTTCTGGTCGGGCGATGCACTTCCCTGACGAACACGAACTCTGGGCCTTTATCGACAGCGTGTTGGCAGCAGAGAGTCCCGGTCAGCGAAAACCAGAAGGTTAAGCAGGAAAATTGCATGGAAGTCGCTTCAGTAAACAGAATGCCAGCGCTGCAGAAACGGGTTGCCAGCGACGCACCCACGCTGGCTCGCGCGAACGGAGCGCGACTGGCTCGACTTTTCGCAGAACCCGCATCCAGAAAACGGACGACGTCTCAGGTGCTGCCTTTCGACGAGGCATGCATAGCTGTGGCCGAGCGGGCGAGAACCTTCATCGACGGACATTTTCGCGAGCCCATCCACCTGGCGGACATATGTCGTTCGATTGGGATCAGTGTCCGGACCCTGCAACGTTGTTTCAAGCAGTGTTACGGTGTGACCATTACGAGTTATCTCAAGTCCGTGCGCCTGGATGCCGCCTGCCTTGATCTGATCGCCTCAGACTCCTCGCGGGAAACCGTGACGAGGATTGCACTGCGCAACGGGTGTAGCCACCTCGGACGGTTCTCCACCGAGTTTCGGGAGCGCTTCGGGCAGGTGCCAAGGGAGGTGCTGAAGATTCAGCCCCTGGTGTTCGGTCAGTATCGGGGTGGTCCGCAGACCTCTACGCTTTGGATAGGTTCGCAGTTTTACCCAGGCCAACATGCTGTGGATGATGAAAAACAGACGTCAACGGGTAAACGCTCCGGAGACTCCTGCGTAAATCGGTTCAGCACTGAGAGTAAATGATGAAGCAAGGAACTAAGAAAACGCTATCTGCGTACCGGATTCTGATCTTGATCACGGTCGCCGGGCTGGTTCTGGGCGGGTGCACGGTGGGCCCGGATTATGTGCGCCCTGAAGCCGACGTCAACCCCTCATGGCTCGAGTCCTCGGAGACGCTGCAGGAAGAACCCGCTGAGATTCGTGAATGGTGGACGGCGTTCGATGACCCGGTGCTGAACCGGTTGGTTCAGGAG
>JBATHL010000589.1:0-1501 GCA_049666745.1 Gammaproteobacteria bacterium | reverse complement strand
CTGCTGCCCGGGGTGCATTCAGCGGTGTTCATGGTGCCCGACCAGTCCAGCGAACAGATGCACCTGCTGGCACGCTGGCCGGAAGAGCTCGATAAGTACCAGGATTTTTTCGCAACCGTCAAGTACGCGCTGAAAAAGCGCGGTGAAGTCTGCCTCGCAAAGGCCCAGGTCATCGACGGCCAGGCGCTGGATTACTTTGCCAAGCCGGTATACATCCGCTCCAGGCTGGTCGGCGTGCTCGCGATCAAGATGAATCACCTGCCGACCGGCAAGCACCTGGCCGTATTTCATTCGATCAAGCGCAGCGTAAAATGGCTGGGCCTGGCGAGTTTTCTCAAATCTGAAAACGATAAGAATGACTTCTACGGCAACGTGGTCGGCGTGCTCGCCAGCTGCTTCGAACAGGGTAGCTATCAGCAGGGATTGATGCGCATGGTGGCTGAACTCAACAGTCAGTTTAGTTGTGAACGCGTCGCTTTTGCCGAACTTCGCAACCATCACTGCGAGGTGATCGCGTTATCCAACAGTGCGGAATTTGAGCAACGCTCCAACCTGGTACGCGGGATCGGGGATGCAATGGACGAAGCGGTCGAGCAGGATAGCGCAATCCTGTTCCCGAACAGGGAAAGCAAGGTTATCCAGCGCGCGCACCAGGAACTGGCACGCAAGTTCGGTTCCGGCTCGATCGCCACCGTGCCGCTGATTTTCGAACGCAAGGTGTTTGGTGCGGTTACCCTGCTGTGCAGCGAAGAATTACCGCTGGATGACAAGACCCTCGATATCTGTCAGCAAACCCTGTCTTTGCTGACGCCATTCCTGGCGCTCAAGCGGGACCAGGAACAGGGTATTTTTTCCAAGATACTGGCTAGCTCAAAACAGGGCTTTAAGACGCTGTTCGGGGTTCGTCATTTGCGCGCTAAGCTGGTTACCGCCATGGCGGTAGCGTTCCTGACCCTGACCAGCCTGGTCGAGGCCGAATTTCGCGTGACCGCAGATGCTGTGCTTGAAGGAGAAGTACAACGCGTCGTTGCCGCGCCGATTTCGGGATACCTGCTGTCATCAGCGGTGCGTGCAGGTGACACCATCCGCAAGGGCGAGGTCATGGCCAGTCTCAATGATGCGGAGCTCAAACTGGAACTGACCAAGCTCAACGGTCGCCTGCAGAAATCCAGACGCGAATACCGTGAAGCCCAGTCTGCGCGTGACCTGGTCAAGGTGCGCGTCATCAAGGAGCAGATCAACCAGGTCAATGCCGAAATCGCACTGACACGGCAACAACTGGACAGCATTACCCTCACCGCACCATTCGACGGGGTTGTTATCGAAGGAGACCTGAGTCAAATGCTGGGTTCACCGGTCGAGCGCGGCGACGCACTATTCAAGATTGCACCGCTGGAAGGCTACCGCATCATTCTCAAGGTCGATGAAAGTGAAATATCTTATGTCAGCCAGGGGCAGCCGGGTACGCTGACATTGTCCAGCCTGTCAAACACGAATCTAC
>JBATHL010000588.1:0-9833 GCA_049666745.1 Gammaproteobacteria bacterium | reverse complement strand
GATATCGAGGCCCCGAATCTGCGACAGGTCGTAGGTCCGGGTTTCCCAGTTTTCGTCAAAGTCGGTCTCGCTGCGGTAATGGAAGTTGCGCACATTCTCGATTGTGGCAAGATCCCCGTCGAAGGTCACGGCCGGAGGCCTGGCGACGTCGGCAAGCCACTCGCGATCATTGCTCGGTTCGATGGCGAGCCACCATGCCTGCACGAGCACGAACAGGATCAGGAAACCCGCCCACAGCCGCCAGACAGGACGAACCAGCAAGAGCAGGGCGAGTACGGCTGCGACGAATAGCATCGAGAGCGCGCCTGCCAAAAGTCGCGAATCCGGACCGTCGAACCACAGGCAGGCTGCTGCCCAGACCGTCAGTACTAACAGGGCCGGAATCGAAATGGCTAGTTTCATGTCACAATCCCTCTCGATCGCGATAAAAGATGCATATCATGGCACAGCCAGCCAAGTTATAGGAAGCATAAAGCCACAGGCTATCTGATAGAAATGAATCAATGATTCGATGCGTATGCTTGAAATATTAGTTGTAGAAGGCGCACCCGGCTAATATTTTACTGTCAATCAGCACAATAGTCATCCTGGATTTAGCATCCGGTATTCAAAACCCGCAGAGTCATGCTACTCTGCGCGGGCCTGGTGGAGCAAACCACCCATAACTAGAGGTTATATCATGAACGAGGAAGCCAACGGCCTTCCCGAGCGTCCGCGTATTCGACCCGCGGATCCTCGCTTCTCTTCAGGGCCGTGCAAAAAATATCCCGGCTGGGATATCACCCATTTGAATACCGAATACCTTGGCCGTAGTCATCGCGCCAAACTCCCCAAACAACGTCTACGCGACGCGATCGATATCTCTCACCGTATGCTGCGCCTGCCGGCTGACTGGAAGCTAGGTATTGTCCCCGGTTCCGACACCGGCGCATTCGAGATGGCAATGTGGTCGTTGCTCGGATCGAGACCGGTCGATGTGCTGGTCTGGGAGAGTTTTTCCAATGACTGGGCGAAAGATTTACAGGCGCTCGGGATCAATCAGTTAAACCTGTACCAGGCCGAATACGGCGAGCTTCCTGATCTGAACCGGGTAAATCCGGCGCATGACCTGGTGATGGTTTACAACGGTACTACCAGCGGCGTCTGTCTACCCGATCTGGAATGGCTGGATGCAGGGCGTGATGGACTGGTACTGTGCGATGCGACTTCTGCAGCCTTCGCCATGCCGATTGATTTCGACAAGCTCGATGTGGTCACCTGGTCCTGGCAAAAAGTGCTCGGTAGTGAGGGTGCGCATGGCATGCTCGCGCTTAGCCCGAGAGCTGTAGCCAGGCTTGAATCGTCCCTGCCACGCTATCCGTTACCGAAACTGTTTCAGCTGACTAAAGGTGAAAAGTTAGTTGAAGGTATCTTCAGCGGGGCCACGATTAATACACCCAGCATGCTCGCGCTGGAGGATTTGCACGCGGCGCTGGCCTGGGCCGAAAGCGAGGGTGGAGTCGAGGCTTTATGGCAGCGTACGCGCAGCAACTTCGATTGTATCGATGCCTGGGTCAGTCAATCGTCCTGGATAGACTGGTTGCCCAGCGATCCGGCGACCCGTTCGCCCACTTCGATGTGTTTACAGGTCATCGATAGTGATTTTGTCGCGCTATCGCTGCAGGATCAGCAGCAGGCTATTAACACGATGCTTGCCGGGCTCGAACAGGAAAACGTTGCACTCGACATTGGCAATTATCGCAATGCGCCACCCGGGTTTCGTATCTGGGGTGGTGCCACGGTTGAAACCAGCGATCTGCAGGCGTTAACCCCGTGGCTGGACTGGGCGTTCGCGGATTTCAAACTATCAATACAGGAGCAGCAACATGACTAAGCCAAGAGTTTTGATTTCCGACTCGATGTCGAGTCAGGCCGTGACCGTGTTCGAAGAGCAGGGTGTCGAGGTGGTGCAGTCGAGTAAGCTCAGCGAAGCCGAGTTATTCGAAATGATCGGTGAGTTTGACGGTCTCGCGATTCGTTCTTCCACCAGGGTGACCGCGGAGTTGCTCGAGCACGCGAAGAATCTGAAGGTGGTCGGGCGGGCCGGTATCGGTGTCGATAACGTCGAAGTCCCGGCCTGCACCCGGCGCGGCATAGTGGTCATGAACACCCCGCTGGGTAACGCGATCACCACCGCCGAGCACGCGATGGCGATGATGTTGGCGCTGGCGCGGCATATACCGCAGGCAAACAGCTCTACCCATGAGGGCAAGTGGGAAAAGTCCCGTTTTATGGGGGTTGAACTGACCGGCAAGTTACTGGGGCTTATCGGCGCAGGCAACATAGGTTCCATCGTTGCCAAAAAGGCGATCGGTTATGGCCTGCACGTACAGGCTTACGATCCCTATCTGACCGAGGATCGTGCCGCCAGGCTAGGCGTTACAAAGGTCGATCTGGATACCTTGCTCAGCAGCTCCGATATCATTTCGCTGCACGTGCCTAAAACACCTGAGACCGCCAACATCATTAGCGCCAGCGCGATCAACAAAATGAAAAAGGGGAGTATGTTGATCAACTGTGCACGTGGTGGCCTGGTCGATGAACTGGCCTTGCTGGCCGCACTAAAAAGCGAACATTTGAAAGGTGCGGCACTCGATGTATACGAAGTTGAGCCGGCGCGAGAAAATCCGTTGTTCGAGCTCGATAATGTGATCTGTACGCCGCATCTCGGTGCTTCCACGATTGAAGCGCAGGAGAAGGTCGCGATTCAGATTGCCGAGCAAATCAGTGACTTTCTGCTAACCGGGGCGATCAATAACGCGATTAACGCGCCCAGTATCAGTGCCGAGGAGGCACAGCTATTGCACCCCTATCTGCAGCTGGCGCAATGCCTGGGTTCTTTTGTCGGACAGCTAACCCATGATCCGATCAAGACGCTGACGGTTACCTATGGCGGTGAAGCGAATGACCTGAACGTGTCCCCGTTAACGGTGCAGGTGGTGCAGTCGATCCTCGAGCACCACAGCAGTTACGTTAATTCGGTTAATGCCCGCGAAGTCGCGCGGGATCGCAACATCAACGTGATCGAGGCGCACAATGAAGGCCGCGACGAGTATCCTTGCCGGATTACCGTTGGTGTTGAGACCGAATCCAGGTCGCGCAGTATTTGTGGCACGCTGATTCAAAACCGACCGCGCGTGATCGACGTGAAGGGAGTTCCGCTCGAGTCGAAACTCGGCGAACACATGCTTTACATCACTAATGATGATAAGCCGGGTGTTATCGGTGATATTGGTACTTCTACCGCGGAACGCGGCATCAATATCGCGAATATGCACCTCGGTCGCGATACGCGCAACGGTAACGCGATAGTGCTGATTGAAATCGACGAGGAGCTCGGTAATGAAGATCTTGCACATCTGCGATCGTTGCCAAACATCAACGATGTTCAGTATCTGCATTTCCCGTCCCTGCAATGATAGAAGACAGCTCCGTACAGGCACCAAGATGGTTAGGGCGCAGCGATTCCCGGCAGCCATTCGTGGTTACGATCTGTACGATCGGTGAGCTTGACGATGCCCTGGCTCTGTTTGACGCCGAGCTGGGTAATTTGCAAATCCGTGAACATCGACCACTGGCGACCAATGCCTGCGCCGTGACTATCGACTGTGACCCCGATACGGCATGGTCTCTGTTGCAGGCGTTGCGTTTAAAACTGGTCGATGCAGATGTCTATATGCAACCACTGGAAGCCTGTGGCAAGCGTCTGTTGATCTGCGATATGGACATGACCATCGTTGCCGCAGAAACGCTCGATGAGGTTGCCGCGATGCTTGGTATGGGCGATCGGATCGCCGCAATTACGACGCGTGCGATGCATGGCGAAATTGATTTTGACGCAGCCTTGAGCGAACGTATCACGATGCTGGCAGGGCAGCCTGAGCAGGTGTTTCACGATATAGTTGGACAATTGCGCCTGAACCCGGGAGCAGAACAGTTACTCACCGCGGCACGCGCTGCGGGAGTACATACCATTCTGGTCAGTGGCGGATTTACGCAGGTTGCGGAACCCGTTGGCCAACGACTCGGATTTGACGAGATACATTGCAACCGCCTGGAGATTGATGCGGGCAGACTGACAGGAAAGGTAAAGCAGCCGATCATCAATGCCGATTTGAAATGCAGTTTGCTACAGCAACGTGCACAGGCACTCGGGCTGGCGCTTAGCGACTGTTGCGCCATTGGCGATGGCGCCAATGATCTGCCGATGCTCAGGGCGGCCGGCCTGGGCATTGCTTACCATGCCAAGCCGGTTTTGCGCGCAGCGACCAGCTGCCATATTGACGTCACCGGTCTCGAGAGCGCGATTTACTTCATGGGCCTGGATTGCGCTAGCGATATTTGACGCCGCGGCGATTACAATTCAAACAGGATATCGGAACGGATGATGTATTTCGTACCTGATGTGATTTCCTGCGAACTGTGCATGCAGTGCAGTGGATGCATGCCGTGGGGGAAGCACAGGGCGCCACCGATCGGTGTACGCAGATCAATAATGTCAGCCTCCGCGGGCCGCCGGGCAGGTCGGGCAGGGTTAGCCTTACTCACGTAGAACTGGGTCGCCCCACCCGCGTAGTCCTCGGTCAGAAACAGCAGGAAACTCAATTGACTCCAGCGATCGTTATAGGCGTTGTCGATCAGATCACCGTCAATGACACGCGATCCGGGCCAGGAACCATCGGTGTGCGGCGCGAAGTAGTCTCCCCGGCCGCAGCGATAGAAGCGGAAGCGTGAATTGATTCCAAGAGCCGCTTTGCCGGTATTGAATTCATGGTCATCCTGTACCAGCGCCTGGCAGCGTCGCCAGATGATAGCGTTGGTTTCGTCATCGATGACCCAGGTCAGGCTGTCATTATGGCGGATCGAGCGCGGCAACGAGACCGCGGCGTCTTCCAGGTAGCCGAAGGTTTCGGTAAGGCTGACCAGCCGCTGGCATTCCTCTATCGATAAAACATTCAGCAACTGGAAAGCGCCCGGGACTGTGTCTATGTCGAGACGTTGCACGCAAGCGCTGTAATCGTACTCGAGATTTGCCGGATTGTTGTCCCGACAGGCCCAGGTTGGAATCGCGGGGTTCTCGGCGCCCGCTTCGCGCTCGACGATGTAAAAATCAGCTTCAGTCATACCCGGTTAAACAACCATTCTGGAATCGTTCGGCTGATTAAACCAGAAGCAGCACCTGGCCGCCATGGCCAGGTAAAAAACATTGAACATGATCGCTATCTGTGACACTTTCGAGATTCTGGGGCATGGACAACAAGTTCCCCCGGGTAGAACACTAAAGAGTCTTATCGAGATACCGACCAGATGAGCAGCCGAAGCGCAGAGATAGAAAAATTTACCCCACTTGCACCCGGCATTCCAGGGACCGATGCGATCGAGGCTTATCAACGTGATGGTGTGGTTTGTCTGCGTAACGCGTTCAATGATGAATGGGTCGAAAAGGGTCGCCGCGCAGTAGCGGCTGCATTACGCGCACGTTCGCGGAGTAAGCAGTATTCCAGCTATCGCGAGGCTGGCGAAAAAGGTAGATTCTTCTTCGACACCTTTTTGTGGAAACGGCTACCATCTTTTCGTGAATTCACTTTTGCATCTCCCGCCGCAGAACTGGCGCGCCGGGTGATGCAGTCGGAATCGCTGCTGTTGTATTTCGATATGGCAATTGTCAAGGAGCCCGGTACCAGTGCGGAAACACCCTGGCATTACGACGAGGCTTACTGGCCGGTGTCGGGGACACAGGTGTGTAACCTGTGGATGGCGCTCGACCATGTTCCGGTTGATACCGCGTTACGCTTTGTCGCCGGCAGTCATAAGCTCGATCGTGATTATCTCGCGGTCGACTTTTTTACGCGCGAAAATATGAAGAATCATCGCGATTCGCGTCCACCGCAATGGGACCAGATAGAGGGGGATCATCGTATCCTGTTGGCACCGATGGAACCCGGTGATTGCGCGATCCTGAATTTGCGTACACATCACAGCGCCCCCGGTAATCTGCAGCGTAAAAACCGGCGGCGCGCGATCTGTACCCACTGGTTTGGCGATGACGCGCGTTTCGCTGAAAAATCCTGGGAATGCAATCCGGATGAGCGAGGCGAGAACCTGTTGCATGGCGGTCCTTTAGAGTGCGCTACCTTTCCTCGAATTTGCTAGTGGAGGGCAAGGCAGGGCGTCATGCTGCTATGCCCTCGAATATGACCCGGGGAGCCTGAAACCCGATGAAAGCGATACAGCAACCCTGGTTTCAGACACGTAGTTTGCTGTTTTTATGAATCGGCAAAATGCCAGCCACAGGCGCGGATTGTCATCGAAGTTAATGTGTTGTGCCCACAGTCCGCACATGAATAATTGGAGAAATACGTGAAGAAAATACTGTTCCTGTCTCTGCTGCTTACTCAACTGATCGCTTGCTCGGCGGAAGTAGGTAGTGATGAGTGGTGTGAAAATCTCGAGCAGAAACCAAAAGGTGACTGGACTGCTAATGAAGCAACGGATTACGCCAAGCACTGTATTTTTAAGTAAGCCCATGCGATCGGATCTCTACCGATTACGCCTGCATCCTGGAAATCAAAATCAAACAAACTGATATTTTAATTATCGGCGGCGGACTTAGCGGGCTCGTCGCAACCTGGCAACTGCGGTCTGCGGCGGTAAACGCAAGCGTGATCGAAGCCCGTAGTCGGTTCGGAGGCCGAATTCTGACAGTTGGGAATGATGATGGTGCCGATTGTGATCTTGGCCCTTCCTGGTTCTGGCCCGGGCAACCGCTGGTAGCTGGCTTGTTGGAACATTTCAGAATTCCACACTACGCTCAGTTTGCCGACGGCGATTTATTGTTGCAGCGGCCGGGAGGTCATATCGAGAGAAGTAGAGGTCCGTCGCCAATGACTGGGTCGCGGCGCATCGAGGGCGGTATTAATCACCTGGTTGACGAAATAGTCGCTCAAATTGATACCTCCCATCGTTTTTTGGGCCATATAGCTACGGGACTTTCGCTCGATGGAGACGTAATTACCGTCGATGTAGATGGGCCATCCGGGCAAACCCGGTTACGCGCGAAGCATGTCGCCCTGGCGATACCACCCCGTCTTGCGGCAGAGCTCGAATATTCTCCCGAACTGCCGCTGGAAGTTATGCAAACACTGGCCGCGACACCTACCTGGATGGCGGGACATGCTAAATTTTTCGCGGTCTATGATGAACCCTTTTGGCGGCAGCAGGGTCTCTGTGGAACCGCCCTCAGCCAATCTGGACCCCTGGCAGAAATTCACGACGCGTCACCAGTTGCTGCAAACAGTTTTAGCCTGTTTGGATTTTCCGGCCTGGATCCGCAGAGTCGGGCGGGTCTGGGACGAGCTGAATTTATAAAACAGGCAACGGCGCAACTCACGACCTTGTTCGGAGATCAGGTGAATAACCCGAAAGTGGTTCATTTTCAGGATTGGAGTAGCGAAGGATTTACTGCCACAGTGGCTGATCACAGGCCGCAAATCTATCATCCACGGTATGGGCTCAATCTTAAAATGGGTAGTGGCTGGGATGGAAAGCTCGAATTTATTTCCACTGAAACATCTTTCAGTAATGGTGGCCTGATTGAGGGCGCATTGGAATCCGGACTAGGGTTTTACAGGCGGATTACAGGACGGAATACTCCTTCCCATCCATGACTGCGGTGCACTACGTGGCGCAACCGGGATTAGCTTAGAAGCAGGCGACAGGCGAATCAACATGCAGCAGGAAATCTGTGGTTAGCATCAGCAACCTGGAAACATGGTTGCACATTAAGCGTCGTTTTGCGGGGTAAAGGGGCCGGATGTAATCGATAACCGCGTTTCAGCGTCCCATTTCCTTTTATTTATAGCTGGGGTTTGCCAAAGGTCTACGTTCCATGTCGGCGCTTCGTGTATAAACCGTTGCAAGGTTACGCGGCGCGGTCTTAGAGCCGAACTCCACGGCTTTGCGATACATTTCTGATGCCGCCTGAGTATTTCTTTTCGTGCCATATCCGCTTTGGTACATGATGCCCAGACTGTTATAAGATTCAGCCAGAAATTCTGTGGTTATCTGCAGGCTATGGGGCTGAAAGGCCAGGGATGTCCGGGTAGCTTGTTCGAAATACTCTAACGCCTGCACATCATTCTGTTGAGCCCCTACACCGGTATAATGCATGTAGCCCAGCTTGTATGCGGCCAGTAACGAACCATTATCTGCGGCAGTACTGTAAGCCATTGAAGCCTTAAGGTAGTCAGGTGGCGAGCTATTAAAATGTGACTCGGCGATTTCAAAAAACTGGTGTGCCTCTTCCAATCTCCGTTTGACCTTTGCGCTGACTGCATTGTCTTCTGCGCGGTCTATGCCGGGTAGGCTGAAATCTATTGAATCTAAAAACTCGGCGCGCTCCGGTTTCAGGTAAACCAGTGACGCAACGAAAATGAATGCAAATATATAAACGGCTACACTGGATGTGCCGGCGTTATTTCTTATCCAGACAATTTTATCCTGATGGTCTTCAAATAAACGATTTGCCGAGCGGATGACTTGCTGTGCCTTCCTGTAATAGAAATAGTTGCCAAACAGTGCAACAAAAATAAATGGCAGGTAACAAACAATTGCGATTGGCAGTACGGATAAATAATCATTGTAGAGTGCCTGCAGAGCATAGGTGTCAAAAATTGCGAAGCTCGCCAGGTAAACAGGCCATAAGAAAAGTGTAACCAGCCACAATTTCCGGTATACCGTCCAGATAAACATCAATGAAAGTATGCCGAGTGGAATTTGCAGCAGCATCGCATCAGGCAAAAGCTTGTACTCAGATTCCCCGGGATAATAGTCTATCGCCAGGATCATCGCAGCGAAAAAGAGAACCGAGAAGTTCAGGATTCTCATCAATCGCTTGTTTGTGTTTATCAGGGAAAAGGGATTCGAATTTGCGGTTTGCCTGAACTCGCCAAAAACTACCAGGTAGTAATCAATGGTGTCCCTGGGGCTCAGAAAAATATTTCGTCTTCCAATGAAGGCCCTTTGTAACTCGGCTTCCAGTCTTTCCTCTTTAAAGGTGGATTTATCGGTACCGTGTTTTCTTTTCTGTCCTGAATTGGCAGCGTAATGAGCATGGATATTGAAGGCTTTGTCGGCAATAATCGCGGCCAGCTTTTCCTGGCAACCGTTTTGAACGAGCTGGCTGGAAATTTGACTCTCCTGCAATCCGGTTTGTGCAAGTTTGATGGCAAAATCCAGCATGGCGTCCCAGAAAACTGTATCGGCGAACTCGTCCCCGGACCGGTTTCTGGAATATCTGGAATTAGAGTAGTTGGCAGATCGCGCGGAATCTGAACTTTTATATTGGCGCTCCCTGGAGGATTGTCTCGAGGAATTGCCGGTTCGATCAGCGGAGTAATTCTCAGATAAGAATTTGTATGCTTCTGCTGCCTGGTGAAATCGCTCCTTCGCTTCAGCCGAGTTGTTGCTTCTATCCGGGTGCCACTTCATGGCCTCCCTGCGGTAGGCTTTTTTTATCTCCTCCAGGGTTGCGTTTTCGGGAATGCCGAGAATATCGTAGGGATCCATCAGGTCTGCCTTGATTGACCTGGCTTGTTGTTAATTCTGCTGAATCCTGTTTTTAGCAAGGAAATTACCCGGGTAATGTTTGCACGAATGAACCTAATGATCAGCGCGCCGCCGATGCCACTCTCTCGACAGGTCAGCTTCGATGTCGACGGCCCTGTTTTAAAAACCACCGGAAAAGGGAGCAAACTCAAACACCCCATGCCTTCTGGCGATGCACTGGGTTAATC
>JBATHL010000587.1:0-4602 GCA_049666745.1 Gammaproteobacteria bacterium | reverse complement strand
GGCTACCCAGGTGAGAAAAGGGCCGAGGTGATGCTGAATGTTGTCGGAATCGCGGTGTGAGTTCATCAGTGGCTTTTTGAAGGCGTCTTCCAAACAGGGATTACGCTTACCAGACAGATAGTACTTTTTAAATACGTTTCCCGCAAAGCAACTAAGTATCCAACGAGATGTTGAACTGCTGATGTCGAGCAAAAGTTTGCGGAAACGTGGCCTGGTTTGTCGGGATCAGGTCTTAAAAAGGTGGGGCATTTCTTTACTCGCAGGGGAAGGCTTCGTTAAGGCTTTTTAACACCAGGGCCGTACTACGGCGAGTTAGACGCAGTAAGTCGGGATATCTTGTGTACCTTCATTCCGGATTCAACTGCTAATTAGTCAGGTCGGCCGCGCTCATCCCAGCGTCCGCTGTTGGCCGAAGATTGCCTCCTGGTCGGGTTCTATGAGGGTCCGCTTGCGAGAAAACAGAAGCACACGCGCAATAAATCAACGGCGATAATCGACTCAGTTCAGCTGTGTGGTTCAACGTGGATAGAAACGTCATGTATATCGAAACGATCTGCCAACAGGATCTCGAGTTTGTCCGCAATTTCATGAGCGGCTACCGTAGACAGCTGTGCATCTACCTCGATTACGAGATCCACTGCCCGAGCCGAACCCACCCAACGTGAACGGACTCTGTGTATTGCACGCACACCATCAATACTTTGTACTGCCGCACGTAGCTGCTCTGCCTCGATTGCCCGCTCATCCAATAAAACCGGGAGGGTTTTTTTAAAGAGTTCAAAAGCGAGATAGAGTATCAAGCCCGCAACTACCAGGGCAGATAATTGGTCTATCCAGACCCAGCCCATAGCAGATAATTGCCAACCAACAATAACACTGGCGGTAATCAGTACATCGGAGAATGTGTGATTAGCATCTGCTAACAGGATGTCAGATTTCAAGCGCTTGGCCCAACTGCGCTGCCATGTCGAGACAACAATATTAATTGTTAATACGCCGAACATTAACCCAAGCTCTAAGCGACCGGTTGTTATTTTAGTTGTTTCGCGAGTAATGGCGTGTAAAACCAGTTCAAAAGCCAATATCGCAAGCAAAGCGGCTAGTCCGAATACAGCGACTGTCTCGAACTTACGATGGCCATAAGGATGTTTGGTATCAGCAGGTTTAGCAGAATGGCGAGTTACAAGCCACGCGACGATATTATTGATGATGTCAGTAAGTGAGTGAACAGCATCGCCCAGCACCGCCAGCGAGCCAGTAAATATACCAACTACTAGTTTAATGATTAGGACAGTGAGGTTGGCGAATCCTTCGATGAGGATAATGCGTAGTATTTTGGTATCACGCTGATCCATACAGCCCATCATAAGCATTTTGCCCTGAATAGCTCCTAACAAATAAAACGATACTTTCTAGATATATCTAAATGTCAGATTATGGCCGGATACTGCCTCTGATGAGATATTTGCCAGCGCCGGCTTTGGAGAAAACAATCACTCAACCTCGATTAGTCAGCGGCAAAAACAACCTGAAGCAGTCAATATGCAATGTCGTTATTTATGAAATTATATCTATTCACTAACTGGTACAGATAATACCTTTTTAATCGTCATCGTCATCGTCACGATGTTCGTATTTTCTTTCTTTATCCCGATTTGTCTCGTTTGATCTTAACTTACCCGCATTAAAATCTTTCGAACGCCAGATTCGTTTTGCTTCATCTTCATCACCGCTACGATGACACTCAACACAATTTTCATAGTCACGAATACCTTCCTCAACATGCTCCTCACGAATTTTTGATCGGGAGTGTTCATGGCAGCCATAGCACGTGTAGTCAGCGTAGTCATTGTTTATGTGGCATGTCACGCATTCGGTATTGTGATCTTCGTCGAATCTGAAATACTTTTCATGTTCGAAGGTGGCCGGCATCCAGGCATCCTGATTATGACACTGCCCACAATTGCCCTTGACCTTCCGGTGCAGGTCGTCGACTGGATTGCTGTGGCAAGTGTTGCATTGCTTCTGCAAAGTTGATTCAAGTAAGTTATGCGAGAAATGACTAATGGGGCGGAAAGCTTTCACGCCCTTATGGTCACTGTGGCAGGAGATACAGTCATCTTCGATAAGTTCCTGGTGAAAGGAGACGTTCTTTTTTTCTTTTTCGACAGGTAGGCCTTTGGTGGTTATTTTGCCGATCTCTTCTACCTTGTGGCAGTCGATGCACTTCGCCGATGGGCTGCCGATAAAAGGGGTATGGCAGGCAAAACAATCCGTGGCAAATTCGGCATGGGCATCAATGGGTTTGCCTGGGCTGATCATCAGCTGCGGAAAGATTATTGCCAGCAAAACCAAGGCCGCCAGATTAGCAGCAACAATGAGGATGACAGCCCTGTTTTTCATTTCCATTCCCAGAATAAAAAGATGCTCAGAATGTGAGTAATACCAAGCACGGCGAACACCAGTGTGATCGGCAGGTGAACTACCCGCCATTTTTTCATCAGGTCGAAGGTGGTGGCGTCCCAGAATAGTTTCTTTTCGATTGCTTCCTCAGATAAACCTTGTTGCGAATAGGCTTCTTTCTTTGCAGCCAAGAAGCGGCGTGAACGATCTAGCAGGTACTTGCCTGTCATGCCGCTGATGACGTTGACCAGCATAGCGAACAGTGCAAGCCATGGCAGAATGGTGTAAATATGGATGCCAGCGTGTACCAGAATCATCAACGCACCAAGCCAGGTCAGGGTTTCATGCAGAATGAGCAGGGTTCTGGGTTTGCCGAAGCTGATCATCTTACGCTTACGCATGGAGTAGAAGAATGACAGTAGAATCAGAATAGTGCCTGGTATGCCAAGCCAGCGGCCAATCCAGACCAGGTCGAACTGATGCAGCAGAGTATCGGTGATGATAGTCGCCAGAATCAATGCGCCGAACATCATCACAAAGGGGATGACTTCTTTACGTATGAGTGATCGTTCCATAATAATTTTCTATGCGTCCAATGTAAGGTCGCTGGCCGGAGTGGAAATACACAACAGGCAATGCCCGGGGGCTACATCTGCATCTGGTTCCTGGTTATAGTCGACCTCACCGATTTTCATTGCTGTCTGGCAAGTACCACAACTGCCTGCACGGCAACCTGACTCCACTTCAATGTCGTTGGCGTCGGCAAATTCCAATAATGAGTCGGCATCAAAGTCCCAGAGGAGGCTTTTACCAGATCGACTAAAAGTAACAGTGATCGGCTGCGTGGTGGCTGACAGCGGCGCTTTCCCATGTTTGATTAGTGAGGCGGGACCAAAGGATTCGTAGTAAATATCACCACTATCTACCCCCCAGTCCTCCAGCCCAGGAACCAGGCTTTCCATCATTGGCTTGGGGCCGCAGACATAGAATTGGTAGTGCTTCAGTTTGAGGGTGGTGCGTAGCAATGGAATAGCCACCCTACCGGTGTGCTGATAATCATCGCCTTCCAGATCATTCTCATTGGGCTCGCTGTAGCAGACGTGCAAATGAAAGTTATCGTGCGCCCTGGCAAGTGTTTGCAGGTACTCCTTCATGACGTGCTCACCACCATTACTTACGCCGTAATAGAGCCAAATCTCCCGGTTTGTCTCACCCTTTAGTAAGGTGTTAAGAATGCTTATCATCGGAGTGATACCGATACCACCGCCTATCAACACAATGGGTAAAGGCTCATCTTCCATCAGGTGAAAATGACCCGATGCTGCCTTAACCAAAATTCGGCTGTTTTCCGTTACATGATCGTGGAAGAAACTGGAGGATAACCCGGGTGGCGCATCAGATCGATCGGCCGGTGCGGGAATCCGCTTGATCGATATTCGGTAGTAGTCGGGCCGGGGGGCATCCGAGAGGGAGTAGCAGCGCACCACATTTTTTGGTTGGTGTGTAACTGAATCCTCAATTAAAAGTCTGAAGGTCAGAAACTGTCCCGGCCTGAAGGCTGGTAGCGGTTTACCGTCGACTGGCACGAGATAAAAGGAACAGATAGAGCGGTTGCTGTCCTCAAATTCCCGACGCTGAACCATGAACTCCCTGAAACCCTCCCAGGATAGATCGTTGGTAACCGGTTTAGCAGCAGAAGGTGCTGGCGCATGGGGTTCGATGAGGGTTTGTGCTTCGCTCCTCCGCTCATCTAGATTTCGGTATTGACGTCTACGACGGTAAAACCCCATCAACACCACAACTGCGACCTGTACCAAAATCGCGGAAAGTATGATTAATGCTAAGATTCCGGTCGTCATGAGGTGTATATATCAATACCTTGTTCCGCCTGAATACACGGGAGGAACTATGTTCGTAAATGAATGTTTGTATCCTCTAGGCAAATACGGGAAACGACAGCACAACTATGCTATTGCTGTTAATTCATAGCATTGATGGAAATCAATTTATCGAAGTAAAAAAGGCTCGTACTTACTTATTTGAAGTGGGGGGCGAGGGTCCGTTTTTGGCCGATTCGAGAAGCCTGGCAAGCTCATCTGAGCGTCGGCTATTGAGAGAGCTGCCGCTCAATCTCGATGAGTCAGCGGCGATTTCCGACCCATTAGAGACACCCATAAAAAAGCCACCTCAGATGAGATG
>JBATHL010000586.1:0-2754 GCA_049666745.1 Gammaproteobacteria bacterium | reverse complement strand
GTTAGGGATAACCCAGGAGATCCGCAAGGGAATCACACTGCCTTTGGGTCTTGGGAGTGGCCACATCCCGGAGCACAATATTTTCGAAGCTTGGAGATTTCCGCCTCAGATTATAAACATGCTTTTTCTCCGAAATTTAAAATCGAAACGAAAGTCCAGCGGTCGTCGTGAACGAGTTATTCTCGGTGTCTTCTTCGGGTTGACTGTTGTATATATTAATAGCGGCTATCTTGAAATCCAGCCAGCCGTTGATCGGCATGGCCCAGTCGGCGAAGGTGCGGATCAAGTAGGTGTCCTGCCAGTCGGATACTTCCGGCAGGTACTCGGCACCCCATCTGAATTTCGAGCCGTAAGGCAGCTCTGCCTCCAGGTTACCGCCAAAGAGGATCGTGAAATAGTTTTCATTCTCCCCACCAAAGTAACGCTGATAAACATAGCCCGGGCCGCTGCGGCCTGAAATCATCAAATTTTCGCTCTTGACGAATCGATATCCAAGGCCCACTGCCTGATCGGCTCGCAGGCTCAAACTCTGGATTTCGTTATATTCGGCTGTAGCTTGACCGTAGGCGAATGTGCGGTCCGACAGGTCGCGATCTAAACGCGCGCGTCCCAAGAGACGATTTTCATCGGTAACACGACTTTCACCGGACTCTTTGGCTGACCGGAACCAATAATAGCCTCCGAAAAAAAAATCCCACGGCTTTTTATTGCGCCGCAGTTCAAGCGCTGTTGATAAATTCGTTGTGTCCGTGGTGGCATCGGTAAAGCCAAATGCAAGATCGAAATTTGCGGTCCAATAACGAAAGCGGGCCCTTAGCCTTTCCAGCCGCGATTGTTCGTATCGATCGCGCGTGAACGATCGATAGATCTGTTCGAAAGGGATGCGGGTGCTCGATTCAGGATTCTGCCCGACCATCAGTTCCCCGTCCTTCAGTCCCCAGATCCGGCCGACGACTTCATCATCATCACCGTAGAGAACCCAAAACTCCTTGTCCGAGAGAATCGATTCTACATCGCTCCATTGGATCAGGATAGTCCCTTTGCCGTAAATCGTTTCAAACTCGACACCTTCGGCAGTGATCCCCACCACCGAGCCTTGCAACCTTTGATCCTTTGTGAACACCTCTGCTGCCCAAGTTTTTGGGACCGGCAGGACAGCGGCAGCCAAGCAGGCAGCTAGAAATATCAACATCAAAATTTTATCAGCAATAGATTTTTTTCTTTTTGGATCAAGTTTATAATTCATTAGGAGTCCGAAATTAAAAAGATAGAATATCGCTATACTATTTTGTAATTTGTAAGAAGTAGTATTAAAATGAGCAAGACAAACAATATAAACAAAATAAGGCCCGCCTTGATTGTGGCCTTCCTTGCTTTTTTGGCTTCCCACCAGGTGCGGGGCCGTACCCCTTGAAGCGCAAAGGTGACAACCCCGGCGATATTGACGCAGATGACATTGGCTGCCACCAATAAAAACGCACCAAAAGACAACAGCCATTTTCCCTCTCCCAAGAGCATCCCGCACGTAACCAGCGGGGGCATGAGTGCCACCGCGACCATAACCCCGATGAGGGCAGCGGGAGCCCCTGTTGTAAAAGCCAGCGTGCCTGCCGAGCCGGCCGCCAGGGCCAGGATCAGGTCACTGGAACCGATCGATGTTCTTGCTGCAATCGCCGGCGTTTCAGGGGCTACCTCAAATACCAGACCAACGCACACCGCAAAGAAAAAGGAAATCGAAAGCCCAATAAGATTGGTCTTTGCGGCCTTACGGGCCAACTCCATATCGCCCAGCACCGCCGATAATGACAGGGCCACATTAGGTGTCAGCAAGGGCGCGATGACCATGGCCCCGATGATGATGGCCAGATCATTTCGGAGCAAACCGATGGCGGCGACCACAGAAGATAGAATGGTCATCGCCAGAAAGACCGATCCGATATTGAGCCCTTCGTTGATTTCTGAATATAATTCCTCGCGACTGACGCGATGCTTTTTTTCCGACTCCTCATTGATTGCGTCTTCTTGTTGGGTTTTGTCGGTATCCTCTTCCTCCGGCAACCGGGGCAGAGCAGCCTCTACCGGCAGCAACAGGATGTGATATTCTGGGTTGCCCTGAAAGCGTTGTTCAAATTTGTCCATAATGGCTTCGCACGCTTCAGCCGGTGCGACCAGTTGAAGAATTAGCTGACCGGACACGCGGTGATCCGGCCAGGTTGTGACGAATTTCTGGTCTGCAATGATTTCTGTAATGCTATCGTATTCAGCATCAGGCAGCTTTAATTGGACTAGTCTGAGCGCCATAAATTTATTATCCTAATATGTCAATCGCGGTTCTTTTTCTGTTTACAGCCGGCAAGTATGGGTTTACTTGTCATCTAAGTTTTCGGACGGTAGCAAATTTAGATGCCTTTATTTTTCTGCTAATTTGCAGTCAGCCTTAGCCTACTCAAAACCTGGAGGGGCTTTTTTCCACGGAAATCCGGACGTTGCCATCCTGTAACCGAGGTCAAACAGCTTTTTCATGTACTCCGGGTCGAACATCTCTTTTGCTTTTTCGTCAAAGTCATCCGGGACGTATGCCAGGTGGTAATCTATGCCGTCACGCTCAGCAGCGAGATACATGCGGTACATGTCACCGATGCCCTGGGTCCGGATAAGGGAAGTGATAGATCGCTCCGCAATGGCAAAAACCTTTTGCTCCATCGCCTTTCTTGCAGGTTTCAAACGCGCGTTGCGTATCAAATAGACGTGGGG
>JBATHL010000585.1:0-6010 GCA_049666745.1 Gammaproteobacteria bacterium | reverse complement strand
GACTCTTGGCGCGCCGTGACAGCGTTTCATTCAGTTCCGTATTTTCAGGATCCTGCGCCAGTACCGAGACTGCGTACTGCCAGCGTTCCCGTTGTCCCTGGAGGTTTATTTCGACACCTTTTATTTTCGCTTCCTCTATATTTTCCACCCGCGTGAAGGTCGCGTTAGGTTCGATCAGATCTTCAATTCTATTTTCGAAATACGTGATCGATAAGATACTATTTTCCGTCGGCCGGTGTTCGATACCAAACTCGATGGTTTTGGACTCTTCTGGATCCAGGTCCGGATTACCGATCGATCCGAAACGATCGGTAGCGTCGGGCGCCCGGAAAGCTTTGCCTGCGCCGACATAAAGGTTAGTGCCTGCAGATACCCAGTAGCGGTAGTCGATGTTCCAGGTAGTCTGATTGCCAAAATCATCGTGATCCGTCTGCCGCACTACAGCATCGTAACTACTGTTTTCCAACTGGTTTTGCAACAATACATAAACTGCATTGGTATCGGTATCTTCATTTATGCGGGTACCAAATGAGCGGGCATTGACTTTTTCTTCGGACCGCAGAATCCCAAGGGAGTAGATTAAGTTACTGTCAGTCAGGTAATCCAGTTTCCACTCGATCTCATCGCGATCGGTGTCGGCAAAATCAGTTTCGGCGAGAAAATTTTCCTGGTTTTGATCGATATCGTCGGTGATTGTACTGATACGCAGATGGCTGCTTATGTTGCCATTCATTGCGTAATCCCAGACCGCCGAGGCAACGCTGTTTTTAAAGTCCTGGTCGAGATCGCCAAATGCGTAGTACTCGGTATTGCCCTGCGCCTCCCAGTAACTGAAGCGAAAATCCGATCGACCCGCCTGGAAATCAAAAAATGCATTAATGGTTTGATTGTCAAACCCACTTTCCTGGTTGGAAGCGTCGGTTATCTGGATGCCGTCGGTATCGAATTGTTCCACGGTAATACCCGTCGATATCGTCTCGTTCCCGTACAGTGCGGATGCGCCGGTTTTAGTGGTACCGTCTTCACCGACTCCAGCAACGATATTTAGTTGTGCACCATCGACTTTTTTTCGGGTAATGATGTTGATGACGCCGCCAATCGCATCCGAACCGTAGAGGCTCGAACGGGGCCCCTTGACTATTTCAATACGCTCGATAATGTCCGGTGAAATATTTTGCAGGGCTGCCAGCCCAATCGTTCCCGGGTTCATCTTGACGCCGTCGATTAACACCAGGGTATGATTACTCTCCGCACCGCGAATGAAAATCGAGGTAGTCTTGCCATAGGCGCCATTACGTGCCAGATCGACATTGGAATACAACTGGATCAGGTCGGCGGCATCGGTCGCGGCGCTGTTGCGAATTTGCTCGGAAGTAATAACCTCCACCGTAACTGCAGAACGGGCCTGGGGCACTTCGGTTTTGGTTCCCGTGACTACGATTGGTCCAAGCTCAGCATGCAGTGAGTTCGATACCAGGCACAGGGTTAGTGTCGAAATCGAGCGAGAGATTTTCATGCGGTTCTCCAGAAATACCGGGAGACACACACAGTTGGCGAGCATAGATGCTACCGCGACAAGCTGTGAGAATTACCCACCGTAATTCTGGTCTTGTTAAAAGTCGTTTTCAGGCCGGTCTCCGGACTTGGAAGCGAACCTCGACTTCTTCACCGTTGCGGGGGCAGTACTCGATTCTAACGAGTTTCCCGATTCTCGTGTTGCCACGCACCTGAAAACAGGACGCAATCATTATTAAAAATTGCGGGGATGTCCAGTGAATCAGACTGCCATGTCGTGTTCAGGCAATGTTTGCGTCGATCCCAGATCTATCGCATGATCGCAGTCTCCAATTATTGTCGTTGCAACGCCGTGTTTAGTTTGAAATCCAGAGCCTGGCAACTGGGGTTAACTATCCTGCTGCTGGGGTTTACCTATTTATTGAGTACGACCTCGGTCGTGTCGTCGTTCGAGTACGATTTATTTCTTTATATTCTCGGATTGCAGCCGGCAGATCGAGAACTGGTCGCGATCAAGTCGATCCAGCATGCGCCGCAGTGGAGCCTGGTACTCGTTTACGGGTTGATACTTGCGGTTTACGTGCACAGATACACCCGCTCTCGCACCACCGCGGTGTCAATCTTGACGGTGATACTGATTTTGTTCGGGCTTTTGATGCTGGAAGTAATACTAGCGGTATTCCTGCAGTTATTCCTGCCGGTAGTCTTCCCCGCGCTGGTGATGTTAGTCCTGTCATCCATTTACTGGGTTGTCGAACTGTATCAGGGCTTCGTTACCACCGTTCTGGCTCAGCGCGAAGCGATTGCACTCAGCGACGTACGTGCGCGCATCAACCAAGGTGATCTGAGAACGGCCTTGACCATGCTCAAGCTGTGCCATTATAGCGATGATGTACTTGAAGTCGGCTATGAGCTCGGCATATTGCTCGAATCTGGAAAGCACTGGGCGAGTGCATTAAATCTGTATCACTGGTTATCAAATCATGATCCCGGCCTGAGCGATTTTGTCAGCCGCATCGAAGAAATTCGCAGCAATCGTGCGCAGCTGCCAAAGCCTGGAAAATCGGTTCCTGTTGCTGAAGCAAAGCCACTGACAATCGGCAATTATCGCCTGATCAGGAAGATCGCCAAAGGTTCCACCGCGGTAATGTACGAGGCGACCGATATGCGCAGCCATAATCGTGTTGCACTCAAGGTGATGAGCGTTCGGAAAAACGAAAAGGTCGAGCAGGACCGTATCAATCACTGGCTGCATGAAGCCGAAATTGTCTCGCAACTCGATCACGACAATATCGTCAAAATTCACGATGCGGAATTGCAGGGCGATAACGCCTATATCGCGATGGACTATATATCGGGGTACTCGATGTCATTACGCCTGCGCAAACGGGAGTATCTGACAGTAGGGGAATGCATACGAATTTCGAAAGCAATGCTGCGAGCCCTTACCGTGGCGCATGGTCTCGGGGTCATTCATGGTGATATCAAGCCGGCAAACATCATGTACGATGCGGTTAACGATACCTATATCCTGACTGATTTTGGCGCGGCCTATAGCGATCGCCGAAAACGCCGTAACGAAAAGGTGATTGTCGGAACTCCAGCTTATATGTCACCTGAACAGCTCGAGGGCAAGAAGCTGGATGGACGTTCCGACCTGTTCTCGCTGGCAGTCACTCTTTATCATTTGCTCACCGGGTACCAGCCATTTGCCGGTAACAATTTGCCTGAATTGAAACAGAATATCGTAACCAATGAACCGGATTTGAACCATTTGACTCTGCCTGCAGGCATAACCGAAGTCATCATCAAGGCTTTGCAGAAGAAACCCTATATGCGTTTCGCCGATGCGCAGCAAATGTTGACTTCGGTCGAGCATTGCGAAAAACAGTTACGTGATCGGATGCATCGGCATAGTTGAGATATTTACTCAGCGATTACTGGCGTCGTATCGATACTTTTTTTGCGTTCCCGCCAGGCAATCAACATGCCGCCGGCGATAATCAGAAAAACACCTGGAACCAGCCTTGCGAAAGGCGCCTCGTCAAAGAACAACCAGCCCAGAATAAATGCGAACGGGATACCGAAATATTCGTAGGGTGACAGGCTGGCCGGTTTGGTAAGGCGGTAGGCACTGATCAGGCCGAGTACGGCGAATCCACCGACCAGTCCCATCGCCACCAGCAGTAACCAGTCACTCGCGGAATCGACCCCCTGGTATCCGGTGGTGGAGAATAAAATAAGCAGGGCGCCAAACAACGCCCCCACGGATGCGTACATGTTTATCAGCGCGGTTGGAATATCGTCGTCGAAAAGTCGCACGCAGACCGTAGACAGGGAATATCCGAGTGAGGCCGCAATGGGCAGCAGGCTATACGGGGTAAACAGGTCGGTGCCGGGACCCATGATCATCAGTACCCCGATAAATCCGATAATAACTGCCATCCATCGCCATAGTCCCACATGGTGTTTCAGAATTGGCACCGACAGTATGGTAATCAGAACCGGACTGATATAAGTCAGGGTCGAGGCTGTAGCCAGCTCCATTTTGGTTATCGAAAGGTAAAAGCAGAATTGCGCTGTTGCGATACTTAGTCCGCGCAGCAGGCCAAGACGCCATTGCCTGATTTTCATTAACCTGCCCCTGGAGTGCCACTCGCGGGACAGGAACAGCACCAGCAGGCTGGGTATCAGGCCGAAAACATTACGGAAGCTCGCGAGTTGCTGTACCGGATATCGATCGCCGAGAAACTTTATAATGACTCCCTGCAAGTCGAACAGAAGGATTGCGAGCAGGATATAAACTACCGCCCGCACGAAGTGGTTCGAACCTGGGAGCATCGTTAATTTCTCATTTGTCGGGTATGGGTATGCGGAATCCGTGTAATTTAGCAAATATTTACACCAACCGTAGACTCATAACGACAATCGTCATACAATTTGCGTTCAAGAAGATGCTGCTTCCGCAGCGTTAACGCTTAGTGAAATTCCCAATGGGAGGAACCTGCGGTTCACCCCATTTTTGCGCGCGCGCATTTTTTTGAGACCGGAGACTCTGTGCCCAAACCAGCATTACTAGCCCTGCAAGATGGAACTATTTTTCGAGGCACGTCAATCGGCGCTGATGGGATATCAGTCGGTGAAGTGGTGTTCAATACCGCGATGACCGGATATCAGGAAATTTTGACCGATCCCTCCTATTGCCAGCAACTCATTAACCTGACTTACCCTCACATCGGCAATACCGGCGTCAATAGCGAAGATGAAGAAGCCACCCATATTCATGCCAGCGGATTGATAATCCGTGACCTGCCGTTACTGGCGAGTAACTGGCGCAGCCAGGATAGCTTGCAAAATTATCTCGAATCCCGCGCGGTAGTCGCGGTAGCCGATATCGATACGCGTAAGCTGACCCGTCGATTGCGTGATCAGGGTGCGCAGGCCGGTGCAATTATGGCGGGTGACGAAATATCCGATGCTGCCGTAGTTGAGGCGGCGAGGGAGTTTGGCGGGCTGGCGGGTCGTGATCTCGCGCAGGTAGTTTCGACCGCTGAGCCGTACTCCTGGACGCAGTCGACCTGGTCGCTTGAGCACGGTTACCGGGAAAATCCCCAGACCCCTTACCACGTCGTGGCATACGACTATGGAATTAAGAAAAACATTCTCTGTATGCTGGTAGATCGAGGCGCGCGGGTAACCGTGGTCCCTGCTAAAACTCCGGCCGATGAAGTCCTGGAGATGAATCCTGATGGCGTGTTTCTGTCGAATGGTCCGGGTGATCCCGAGCCCTGTGATTACGCTATCGCGGCGATTGCCAGGATTCTGCAATCCGACCTGCCAGTGTTTGGTATCTGTCTGGGGCATCAATTGCTCGCCCTGGCGAGTGGTGCCAGTACGATCAAGATGAAATTCGGACATCATGGTGCAAACCATCCGGTACAGGACCTGGCATCTGGAGTGGTCATGATAACCAGTCAAAATCATGGATTTGCGGTAGACGAATCGAGTCTGCCGGATAATCTCAGGGCGACGCATCGGTCACTGTTTGATGGCAGTTTGCAGGCGGTGGAACGCACCGACAAGCCTGCTTTCAGCTTCCAGGGCCATCCCGAAGCGAGCCCTGGTCCGCACGATGTCGCGCCGTTGTTCGATCGATTTTTCGATTTGATTGCGTTGCATAAGTCACGCACAGGAGCTGTCTGATGCCACGGCGAAACGATATCGAATCAGTACTCATCATCGGTGCCGGGCCGATTGTCATCGGTCAGGCCTGCGAGTTCGATTACTCAGGCGCACAGGCCTGCAAAGCACTCAAGGAGGAAGGTTATCGTGTCATCCTGATCAACTCGAATCCGGCTACCATCATGACTGATCCGGATACTGCGGACGCGGTCTATATCGAACCGATTACCTGGAAAGCGGTGGAGAAGATTATTGAAAAAGAGCGCCCGCAAGCGTTGTTGCCTACCATGGGTGGTCAGACTGCCCTGAACTG
>JBATHL010000584.1:0-3058 GCA_049666745.1 Gammaproteobacteria bacterium | reverse complement strand
GTTTAGCACTAGCAGGATGAGAATTGATATGGACAGCATGAGCAGGCGAAACCGTCCACTTTTCAACAGGTTACGTTTTTCTTTATCAAGCTTGACAAACCAGGCATTGAGCAGGTTGGTACTGCGTTGTAATTTAGAATCGCTGCCAGGCATAACGGGAAAATCGGTTGAGGATGGTGGTTTCACTGCTTGCTGATTCCCGCCAGTATACCGTTTTAAGCGCTGCTGCGAACCTGCTGGAAGGAATTGTTACTTGCCGGGCGGGACATAGGTGGGGTCGTTTGGATTGAGGAAAATAAACTCTGGCTTGCCCGCTTCGAGTTCGACGAAATCAATCGTCATGCCTTCGGCCAGTTCCTTGCTGCCTACCGACACGACCAGGTTGACACCGTCGAAATTCAGAAAACTGTCGCCTGGTAGCCTTTGTTCATCGAATCCCATCGCGTAGTGAAAGCTGCCATCGTCCTGTTTCTTGATCGCGATACGGATTGGAAGTGCATCCATGTCGCCCTGGGTCGAGGATGACTTTATTTGTTCCAGCGCAGTGGCAGAGAGACTAATCATGGCAGCGATTATAAAGCATTGGCGGTATCGGTTATCGGTAAAACCTTGCTGGATTTTACGAAATTGAGGAAACGCTTAACCCAGGGGTTGGCCGCGGTGTTGCGCAGGTGGGTATAGGACGCGAGTAAATTTTTATAGACGAATCCATCCTGTTGTTGCTGGATGCCCTTGCCGCGCAGCACCTGGTAAGCAAACTGTCCGTCCTCGGGTAAACCCTGCAATGCCGAATAGTGAAACTCATGGGCGTACAGGCATTTCCCCGGCTGACTTTGCCAGGCCCAGGGATGCTGGCCCGGGTTTTCGTTTAATTTGACATAGCCACGGCCCTGTGGCTTTTCATACATTAGCGTTTGCGCGTCGAGCACGCCGACCATGTCATGGCATTCTCCATTCCAGGTCAGGTTTTGCGACAGGTACATCAAGCCACCACATTCCGCGTAAGTCGGCAGGCCTGCCTCGATCGCGTATTTTATCGATTCACGCAGCCCGTGGTTGGCTGCCAGCGACGCAGCATGGCGTTCCGGAAAACCACCGCCGATGAAAAGGCCGTCGATGGGCGGCAGGGATTGATCCCGGGTGGTGTCGATTGAAACCAGTTGCGCGCCCGCCTGGCGGAAAGCCTCCAGGTCGCCGGGATAGTAAAAGCCGAACGCGCGATCCCGGGCTATGCCGATACGCAAGCCGTTAAACTCGGGTTTTAGCGGCAGCGGTGACGTTGCCGGCTTAACCGGTTTTGCCTGTTGCGCTATGCCGATCAGTTGATCAAGGTCGACATTATCGCTAACCACGCGCGAAATCGCCGCTATCTTGTGTTTCGACTCGGGATCCTCGTAACCCGGAATCAGGCCGAGGTGGCGTTCGTCCAGACTGACGGAGGGTTCATTTTCGAGCGCTCCGAGAAAGGGGATATCGGTGTATTCCTCGACGGCCGCGCGTAACTTTGACTCATGTCGCTTGCCGCCGGTCATGTTGGCGATGACACCGGCGATATTGACCGCCTCGTCGAATACCTGGTAGCCGATCAACAGGGGTGCGATGCCGCGCATCGTGCCGCGGGCATCGACAACCATGATAACCGGACTGTGCAGGGCTTTTGCCAGTGCGGCATTACTATTGCCGCCATCGAGATCGAGCCCGTCATGCAGGCCCTTGTTACCTTCGATCAGGCAAATTTCCGCGTTCCGGCCGCGGTGACAATAATCGTCGATGGTTTCCTGTTTGCCGGCGACATAAAAATCGAGGTTGTAGCAGGGCTTGCCAGCCGCCATTCCAAGCCAGATCGGATCGATATAGTCCGGACCTTTTTTGAATGGCTGGACGTGCAGGCCACGTTCGACGAGAGCCGCGCACAGGCCGATACTGAGCGTGGTTTTGCCCGATGACTTGTGCGCTGCGGAGAGAAATAGCGAAGCCATGGGTTACTGCGTCTCCGCCGGCAGACCTTCGGGCATGATGGGCAACACCCGTATTGCCAGCAATGCGATCAGTATCGCGCTGGTGACTCCGCCAAAGCCGAGCAGGAACTCCCACAGGCTCGGGCTGTACTCGCCGATCACGCCATCGAAGAAACTGCTTTCGACGACATAGCCGGGGAAGATATTCAGCGGGAATGCCTGTCCGCCGATGATGATGATATATAGCTGGGCGAAGGCG
Source organism: Gammaproteobacteria bacterium (assembly GCA_049666745.1). Lineage (GTDB taxonomy): Bacteria > Pseudomonadota > Gammaproteobacteria. The sequence goes on along the minus strand of JBATHL010000584.1, from coordinate 841 downwards.
CCGAGGATAACCAGCATACTGGCAATGACCAGGGTCGAACTCGAGCCCTGCAGGCGCGGAGCGTATATCAATACCAGCGGTAACAGGTTGCCCAGTCCAATCTGCACCAGCCAGAACAGCAGCGTGTAAATCCCGCCCTCGGCGAGGATAAACCGCTCGAAGTCATGATTCTGCGCGCCATAAAGCTTGGTCAGGTGAAAAACGACAACGAAGTAAAACACGCCCGCGGTAAAAATACCGAGCAGTTTACGCAGCCGTTGCAGCTGCGAAGCATCGAGCTCACGCTGGTCAAGCCTGAAACTTAAGATCAGCAGTAAAATGAACATCGCAAGCCCGAAAGCGAAGGACATGACGATAAACATCGGCGCCAGCAGCGCGGAGTCGTAGGCTTCGCGGGCCACCAGGAAACCGAATATAGAACCCGTACCGGTGGTCAGGATAAGGCGCCAGACAAAGGCCACTAAACCTGCCGGTTTGCTCCAGCGATGCATGCGGCGCTCCATCATCAGCCATAGATAGGCCATTACGATGACGATAAAACCGGTGTAGAGGATAATGTTCCACGCAAATATCGATTTGAAATTGTAATGCGTCATCGCCACGATCAGGCGCTCCGGGCGTCCCAGGTCGAGGAGTAGAATAGCGAGTCCGCCGACCAGCAGGGCGATCGCCAGGATTGCCGAAAAACGTGCCAGTGGTTTGTAGACCTGTTTACCGAATACCGAGGCTAGCGAAGCCAGGTTGAGCGCGCCCGATGCCGCCACGATGAGAAAGATCGCGAACACGTGCGGCAGCCCCCAGACAACCTGGTTGCTCATGCCGGTTATATGATGGCCTTCGA
>JBATHL010000583.1:0-2210 GCA_049666745.1 Gammaproteobacteria bacterium | reverse complement strand
ATTTCTTAAGGATCACTAAATCTCCGTACTTACCACTTGTAACCAAGCTTCAGCTTAAAAGTCTGATCCGTGGTGTCCGCCTCCACTGCTGGCTCACTGTCGTAATCTATCTCATACTCCAGGCTGCCAAACAAACCTGCTACCAACGGAAGCCGAACACCTGTCCATGAGCGCCAGATAAGCTTGTCTGTCTCGTTAATGCTCTGAAAACCCAGTTGTCGGTGGTAAATCTGCAATCGCTTCTTCCAAACTTTTTGATCGTAATCCAGAAACCATGCCGGGCCCCAGAAAGACTCATCGGGCTGGTCGATAAAGTCATCGTTCAAATAGTAAGGGCCTATTTCCAGCCTGAGGTTCAGTGGTTTGCTTTCGAAGAAGCGATAGCCGATACCCGGCCCAACCATGGTTCTCAAATTCAAATCTGCAAAGCGGTCCTTTTTGAACATGACTGCTCCGGCGTAATACCACTTTCCCTGAAACGTGTGGTCGAGAGAACCCATTACGCTCCAGTTATCTGTAGATTTGAATCCGCGGGTGGTGTCATATTCAAGTTGACCGAAAACCCGCAAGTTGTTTTTTCCCCAACGGTTGTTCATATCAAAGTCCAGGTCAAACTCGTTTGACTCCGAATTTCCCGATTCATTTTCAATCGCGATATTGACACGCCCTGTGAATTTGTAACCCTTACCCAGTTCCCAGGCTTCAGGTTCGATCACATCCACAATCGTGACTGGCAGCGTCACCGGTGTTGCAGACCCGACCGGTCGTAGCACCAAGCCGTCCTCAACGCGTGTAAAGGATTCAACCTGCATGAAAGTTCGATCCTTCATCAACACGGTTACGGGTTCATCAAGCGTAATTTCTTCGATATCCGACCACTTAATGTCGAGGGTTCCCGCATAGCTGGTTTTAAGACGTACCGAATCAACATCGTGCCGGACGATATCGCCGCTCAGGCGGTCCCCGTTTTTGATCAGTATTTCGTCGGCATCAGCCATCGAAACACAAGCTAAAACAAGGAAAAGAAAGATGAACATCAGACAGGTTAACTTCTTCACACTAAATTTCCTCTATTACACTCGAACAAATTCCAAAACCACTAATTGACATCAATCATCAACAGGCTGCATACGTATTTCCAACGGCTTTGTAGTGTCCAGGTGAACATCCCGCTGTGGGTAGGCAATTGATATGCCAGCCTCATGGAACTTCCGGTTGATCGCCTCATTCAATTCACTCTTGGTGCTCATGCGATGGTCTGAATTTGGCACGTAGGCGCGGAAGGTGAGGTTAAGCGAGTTATCTCCAAAGCCATCAAAAATGATCGTGGCTGGTGGGTCATTGAGAATATTTTCATGCTCACAAGCCGCTTCCTTCAACAACTTCATCGCCAGTGGCACATCGCTGCCATAGGCAATTCCAACCGGAATCACGACGCGGAGCACTTCATCTGAGAGACTCCAGTTAAGCAATCGCCCGGTGATAAACTCCTTGTTCGGAACCAGCAACTCCCTATGATCCCAGTCGCGTATTGTTGTTGCCCGGATTTGCATACGGGTAACGACACCGCTGGTATCACCCACGGTAACAATATCTCCTACCCTGATCGGACGCTCGAACAAAAGCATGACACCGCTGATGAAGTTGGCCACGATCTCCTGCAGACCGAAGCCAATACCAACACCCAGTGCAGCAACCAGCCATTGGGCCTTGGACCAACTGATACCCAGCAAACCGATAACGCTGAGCGCACCTATCGCAACGATGGAATAACGCAACAATGTCGTCGCCGTATAGCGACCACCAGCGGTCATCTTTGAGCGCTGCAATAAGAAGAGTTCAAGAAGAGCAGGCATGCCCTTGGTGGCGACACCGGTTGCAATAGCGATCAGCAAGGCCAGTAGAATGTCGCCCAGCGTAACCGGAATCTGTGCCATTTCACCATTGATGATACTGGTCTTTGACCACAAGGTAATATCATCGAGAATACCAAGCGCGGGTATGATCGGCGCCCAGATAAACCACAACCACATCACAGCAACAAACCCCATAACCGTTTTCAGCAACATTCGACTATCACTGTTGAGCTCAGCAAAACTGACCTGTTGTTCTTCTACTTCAAAACCCGGTTCATCCGCCGGCTTGTTTTCCAGACCTGTTTCTTTGGCGACACGTCTTGCTTCGCGTGCTGCATCCCGCCGGTCTATGGC
>JBATHL010000582.1:0-10035 GCA_049666745.1 Gammaproteobacteria bacterium | reverse complement strand
AGCGAGCAGTTCCCGGTTCAGTGACACCAGGTTAAAGTCTTCTGTCTGGATTCTGATTATCATCGTTCGGCTCAGTCAAAAAACTGTGCGAAAGACAGATAGTTTACGGTTTCGCCGGCACGCACGGTCTGATTTTCGGCGATTTCAACGAAACCATCCGCCCATACGGTCGAGGTTAAAACGCCAGAGTCCTGGTTCGGGTAAATTTGCACCCGGGTTTGCTCGTCAGCATCGGTGGCGAGCCGGGCGCGTAAAAACTCGCGTCGACTGTCGGGTTTCGGCCAGTCGAAAGCGGCCCGCACCGGCAGCGCAATCGGTTTTTGCCACTCCCTCCCCTGCATGATCTGGATCACCGGACAAACAAACAGGCAGAATGTCGCAAATACCGATACCGGGTTACCGGGCAACCCCATGAACGCGGTGTTATCGATTTGCCCGTAGGCCAGCGGCTTGCCAGGCTTGATGCCGAGACGCCACAGGCGCAGTTCGCCGAGCTGCTCAATCGCAATGCGCACATGATCTTCTTCGCCGACAGACACGCCGCCGGTGGTCACTACCAGGTCAGCCTGGGTTGCAGCTCGCAACATCGCTTCCCGGGTGGCTTCAAGCGTATCGCCGACCAGGCCTAGATCGACGATTTCGCAGCCGATTGTTTCGAGCAAGCCATGCAGGGTATAGCGGTTCGAATCATAAATCTTGCCGGCCGCAAGTTTTTCCCCCGGCTCGACCAGCTCGTTCCCGGTAAAGAATATGCCCACCCTGATCGGTGCAAAAACCGGCAGGGTTTGCAATCCGATCGACGCCGCGAGTCCGATATCCTGGGGCCTGAGGCGGCAGCCTTTGCTTAAAATAGTCGTGCCGCGGCGAATGTCATTCCCGGCAGGGCGAATGTTGTTACCGCTCGCCGGACGTGACTCAAAGCTGACACCCTGGGTGTCCTGCTGGACCTGTTCCTGCATGATGACCGCATCGGCGCCAGGCGGCACCGGCGCACCGGTAAAAATCCGGGCGGCAGTGCCCGGGGTCAGCGTTGCAGCCTCGCCTCCTGCGGCGATACGTTGGGACAGGGGCAGGGTCGTTGTGCCATGCTCGGTCAGATCAGCCGTATTAATGGCATAGCCGTCCATCGCCGACATCGCACAACCGGGCACGTCGATATGCGACTCGATCGATTCTGCCAGTACCGCGCCCAGTGCTTGCAGCAAGGGTTTATCAACCATCCTGCCACACGCCGTTACGCTCTGGGTCAACTGCTCTAGGGCTTCCTGGTAAGCCAGTAACGGCGATGTGTCACAACGATTCATGTCAGTGTTCATTAACTTAGACAGCCGATGATATGAAGTCGCGCTTCGTCAGATAAAGCAGCTGCGGGCACGTGTCTAAACGACGCAAGCTTCTCGCTAAAATTTGGCACCATCGCGTTGAAAGCTGCCCTCGCCGCTTCATCATCCAGTATTCGCGCAATCATATCAGGATCAACCCAACTCATCTTGCCAGATTCCATACCGGCATATATCTGTCCCGAGGCGCGGTCGACAAAATTGATGCTGGGAATTTTGCTGGCGCATTTTACCAGGAAGTCCGCATTTGATGCCGAATCCATCGAGTCCTCTGCGGGGTAAACCTGGGCCGGCTCATTGGCATTTATATTGATTTTCGTATAACGCACTATATCCAGCATGCATTTGAAATCGAGGATATACATTTCACCGTTCAACCCAAACGCTATGGTTCGCGGTTTAGTTCCGTAGGCAACGCTATTATCGAGAAATTCGTAATGTACTATTTTATCTTTACGCAATGCCCAGGTGAAAAACAGCGCCGGTATACCCTTGAAAGCTTCAACATTGTGATCGAGCAAATCGTCGACGGCTTTAAAGCGTCCAACCTGTAACCCGCGCAACCAGGCGCGTTCTACCGTTGCTTCAGGCGGCGTCACCATAAATAGAAGGTAGACGGTATGGCCAAAGCGGGTGAGCAGGTTACTGCCCTCTTCGCTGTCTTTGCCCGGGGCGAAACTGTCAAATCGAAAGCGATCGATAAGCAGGTGGGAAATCCGACCCTGTTCCGCCTTTTGCGCGATATAGCGATCGAGCTTCTGGTCGACAATCGGGATTTCGTCACCAACGAGCGTGCCGGCATACTTGCAGGCCGGACCCAGGGCATCATAGTCGAGCAGGAATTTACGCCAGATGTCCGGGCTTATCAACGCGAAATCATGCCAGTTGATGCCCAGTTTTTCGGCATGCTTTTGTTGTAACGGGCGCATCGTGCTCTTACCCGAGGCCGAAGCCCCCTTGACGTTGATGACGATGGGTTCCGCCTGCGCACGTAATACCGGGAATCCCTCCTCGGCCGCTGCCCGCGCGACAATCGGCGCAATTGTTTCGCCGATCACTTCGCTACCATAACTGTTGCATACCAGGCCCGTGGCCAGGGTCGTTAACAGGGTCTTATCACCAACCAAACGGCCATGCTTAACCACTATTGCGCGAGCGACTCTGGCGAGCTCGCGATACACCGCGGATAATAATCGGTCAGTGGATGATTCTGCCTGCTCTTCCCAGTCAGACATAACGCGTTGCTCACGTTGCTGCGAGGATTCCGGCGCGGCAGGCGATTTCTTTTTGCTTGCGGACCCGAACAGGCGAGACAGACTAAACCCGCTGCGGGGTTTTTCAGCCTGCACCGGTTGCGCGAAAATGCTCGTATCTAAAGCCTGATCAATGATTGACCAGACCTGCTGGTTTAATGCCTTATGGAGTTCACAGATCGCCGCCATTTCGGGTTCGATGTAAGTCGTTAAAATTCGGCTGACCACGTTGCGGAAATTGATACCGAGGTCTTCATAGCGGGTCCCATCGGAAACAAACAGGTCAGCAGAAACGCGGATCAGTAACTCGTGTATGACCAGCCTTTCAGGGCGAAAAAAAACCAGCTGCTGAATCGGCAACCCGGTGAACTCACTGAGCTCGGTGGCCGTTTCGAGACTGGAGAATACATTCTCTGCCTGAAACATGGTCGAAAGCGGCAGGTAGGCTGAAGGCAGGGTTGATTTAATACCGGGATTCCAGGCTCCGGTATTTTCATCCTCAATGTGTTCAACTGTCATCGTATGCCATCCCGGTACCCACAATCCTGATCACGCCATATAGTAATCCTGTTGTCATACTTATCCCACATCGGTGTAATCCTGGCGCTCACCGATCCAGTTCTGTAACAGTTGCGCACGTTCTGCCGAGTGCTCGGGCCGTTGCATGAGTTTGGCCAATTCTTCGACCTGGGCAAACCATTTCTGGTCTCGCATGAGGTCCGCTATTTTGAAACTCATTTCACCGGTTTGACGGGTGCCGAGCACCTCGCCCGCACCCCGTAGTTCGAGATCCTTTTCCGCGATTGCAAACCCGTCCTGGGTACTACGAATAATTTCGAGTCGATTCCGCGCCATTTCAGAAAGGCTGTTTTTAACCAGCAAAATACAAAAGCTTTCCCGCGCACCACGCCCAACGCGGCCGCGCAGCTGGTGAATCTGCGCTAGTCCAAGCCGCTCCGGATTTTCGATTATCATGATGTTGGCATTGGGGACATCGACGCCAACTTCGATCACTGTGGTCGCCACCAGTATATGGATACTTCCTTGCTTGAAGTCACCGATCACCGCTTCCTTGGCAGCCGGTTTCATGCGCCCATGCACCAGTCCAATCGACATTTGTGGCAACTGCTGGCAGAGGGATTCATAGGTCAACTCGGCAGCCTCGCATTGCAGGGCATCAGATTCTTCGATCAGGGTGCACACCCAGTAAACCTGTCCCCCTTCTTCACAGGAGCTGGCAACCCGCTGGATCAGGCTGCTGCGTTGTTGCTCGGAGACAATCGAGGTTGTCACCGGTTTGCGCCCCGGCGGCAATTCATCAATCTGGGAGTAATCCAGATCGGCGTAAATCGACATCGCCATGGTGCGGGGTATTGGTGTCGCGGTCATGATTAACTGGTGAGCCATTTCGTCATTGCGGGTCTTGCGTTGCAGGGCGAGTCGTTGATCGACGCCAAATCGATGTTGCTCGTCGAAGACGATAAATCCGAGACGTTTAAATTCGACACTGGTCTGAAACAGGGCATGGGTGCCAATAACAACCTGTGCTTCGCCGGTAGCGATCATTTCCAGTTTATGCTCCCGTTTCTTGCCTTTATCGGCACCTACCAGATTGACCACGACAACGCCTATGGTTGCCAGCCAGCTGCAGAAATTCTGATAGTGCTGGGTGGCAAGAATTTCTGTCGGTGCCATTAGCGCGACCTGGTAGCCCGATACGATAACCGGCAAACAGGCGAGCGCTGCAACCACGGTTTTACCCGAACCGACGTCACCCTGAACCAGCCGAATCATGGGTTTGGCGGAAGCGAAATCCTGCATGAGCTCAGCCAGCACACGCTGCTGTGCACCGGTTAATGCGAATGGCAGCGTCTCCAGCAACTGCTGTTGCATTTTGTCGTCTGGTGCTATTTGCGGGGTTTTCCTGCTGCGAATCTGGCGCCTGCGTTCGAGCAAAGCAAGCCGATGCGCTGCCAGCTCTTCGACAATAAACCGATACTGTGCCGGATGTTGATTCTGTGCGATCAGCGCACTGTCGCGCTTGCTTTCCGGGCTATGCAAATCGATCATTGCCGAAGTGAAGTCGGGAAACTGATGCTTGTCCAGCCAGGCCTGCGGCAAGGTTTCGGCAAGACCTTCGGACTTCAGCTTGTCGATGGCCTGCTGCAGAATGCGTTTGATCGATATTTGATGCAAACCTTCAGTGGTCGGATATAACGGGGTCAGCGTTTGTGGAAGTGGAGAGGGGTTATCAATGTCGATGACTTCCGTTTCCGGGTGAATCATCTCCAGCTCACCCTGCGCCAGCCTGACTTCGCCAAAACAGCGCAACCAGTTCCCTTTTTCGAACTGTCGCTGCTGGTTGGCGTTGAAATAAAAGAAACGCACCGTAATCACGCCGGTACTATCGGCGAGTTTGGCGGCGAGCACGCGTCTCGACCGTCCCATGCGCCGGAAATGCACACTGGCATGCAGAACTTCGGCTTCAATTTGACTGCGCTGGCCCGGCTGCAGGGAGCCAAGCGGAGATATAAAGGTGCGATCTTCGTAACGTAGCGGTAAATGAAACAACAGGTCGCGTTGGGTGTTCAACCCCAGTTTATGTAGCTTTTCCGCTACCTTCGGACCAACACCTTTTAGATAACGTAATCCCTGTGTCGACCATTGCTCCATGCAACTGCTAGTCGATAACCAGTACCGCATCCATTTCGACACCGACGCCCTTGGGCAGTGCCGCCACACCAATCGCCGCACGTGCGGGGTAAGGCTGCTGAAAGTACTGTGCCATGATTTCGTTGACAGTCGGGAAATTACTCAAATCGGTGAGGAAAATATTCAGCTTGACGACATCGGCAAGACTGCCGCCAGAGGCCGTGGCGACGGCCCTGAGATTATCGAATACACGGGTGATTTCGGCTTCAATACCGCCACTTACGACTTCCATGCTGGCCGGGTCAAGCGGGATCTGCCCGGAAATGTATACCGTGTTGTCAACCTTGACCGCCTGCGAGTAGGTACCTATCGCCTGGGGCGCGTCATCGGTTTGGATAATGGTTTTTGCCATGCTATGTCTCCAGCTCAAAAATTTTGGATTATGCGGGTATTCACTACACTGGCAATAACTATTTGCGCCAGATGCGATTTACTACCGGCAACCGGCGCAGTCTCTTCATAATACGCGCCAGGTGGATGCGATCGCTAACCGTAACCACGAATTCGATGGTTGAGATACGACCATCCTTTTCGGTCACGTTTACGTGTTCGATGTTGGACGAGGTATTGGCGATGGTCGTGGCCAGGTTTGCAAGCACGCCACGTTGATTGGCAACCTGGACGCGCATGTAAGCGAGGTATTCGCCTTCGACATGCTCCGACCATTGCACCGACAGTTGTCGGTCTTCCTTGCTGCGTTCGGTCATATTGGGGCAACTGCGCTGATGGATCACGATACCTTTACCGGACGACATGAAGCCCGCGATCGCGTCCCCTGGCACGGGTCGACAACATTTTGCAAACGAGACCACCATGCCCTCGGTGCCCTTGATTGCAAGCGGTTTCCCGGAATCGTCGAACTTGGTGCTATCTCCCTCGATGTCATACATCGCTTTCGCGACCAGGCTCGGGTTGCGGTTACCGAGCCCGATCTCGGCGAGCAACTCTTGCCGATCGGCCATATTGTACTGGTCGAGAACTTTTTTGAATCGGGCCTTCGGAATTGCAGTATCACGACCCTTGAGATGACTGACCGACTGCTGCAATAGACGCTGTCCGAGCGATATCGCCTCGGTTATTTGCAGCGACTTCAGAAAATGCCGAATATTGGTACGTGCCTTTGCCGTGGTGACAAAATCAAGCCAGCTCGGGTGCGGCCGGCTTGACTCCGAGCTGATTATTTCGACGGTTTGACCGTTGTATAACTTGCTACCAAGCGGCGACATTTGATGGTCTATGCGCGCCGCCACGCAGGTATTGCCAACATCGGTATGGACCGCATAGGCAAAATCGACGACTGTCGCGCCACGCGGTAGCTTTTTGATATCACCATTGGGGGTGAAAACGTAAATTTCATCGGGAAACAGGTCAACCTTGACGCTTTCCAGAAACTCCTGCGAACTCCCAGATATCTGCTGCATCTCGAGCAGATTTTTCAACCATTCCAGGGCTCGCCCCTGCGTGCTGGTAGTGCTTGTTTCGCCTTCCTTGTAAATCCAGTGCGCGGCGATTCCAGACTCGGCGAAATAATCCATCTCGACGGTACGGATCTGCACCTCGATTGAGACCCCATGCGGGCCGAACAGACTACTGTGCAATGATTGGTAGCCATTCGTCTTGGGAATCGCGAGGTAATCCTTGAATTTGCCCGGCAGCGGCTTGTAGAGACTATGCATCACACCGAGCACGCGGTAGCAATCATCCACCGACTCGGTCATGATGCGCACCCCGAAGACGTCGGTCAGTTCCTTGAAACCGAGCTTCTTCTCCTTCATCTTGCGATAAATACTGTGGATGTTTTTCTGCCGGTATTTTACCGTGGCGGCGATGTTGGATTCCTTGAGGCGTTGGCGAATAGCGGCTTCGATGGTATTGAATATTTCCTTGCGGTAGCCGACCACTTCTTTACATGCGCTTTCCAGCGCGCGATATCGCATCGGATACGCCGCCTTGATCGACAGGTCGAGCAGTTCATGGCGCATCTTGAAAATGCCCAGCCGATTTGCGATCGGCGCATAGATGTCCATGGTTTCCTTGGCAATACGCCGACGCTTGTCGGGACGCATCGCATCGAGGGTACGCATGTTGTGTAGCCGATCCGCGAGCTTGATGATGATGACGCGAATATCCTTGACCATCGCCAGCATCATCTTGCGGAAGTTTTCGGCCTGCGCTTCGGCCTTGCTGCGAAAGTCGATCTTGGTCAGCTTGCTGACGCCATCAACCAGTTCAGCAACTTCTTCACCGAACTGCTCGGCAAGGTGCTCCTTCAGGGTAGGCGTATCTTCGATGACGTCGTGCAGGATTGCGGCAATGATGCTCTTACTGTCCATGCGCATTTCAGCGAGTATGCGCGCCACCGCCACGGGGTGGCTGATATAAGGTTCACCCGATACCCGTATCTGACCGTCGTGGGCTTCAGCGCCGACCAGGTAGGCTGAGTATATCTCCTCAACCTGCGCCGGCTCGAGATAAGCTTCAAGCTCGCCACAGAGTTCGGAAATATGGGTTTCGCTATCGCTGACGGTAGCTTCACCGGCGACAACTTCGAAGAGATTGGCGTAGTTCGCCCCCATTACCTTGCTAACAGACCTTTAAACGTTATTACAATGGGGTCTTATAACACATTTACAAGGCGCAGGCCCAGCCTCGTCACGCCATCAGACGGGCGTGTTCAAAGGCAAAAAGTGTTTGCAAATGAAAAGCTTACTCTTCCTGTTCAGCAGCCATGCTGGCCTGGGCGATCTGCCGAATCAGGTCATCGTCGGTAGCGATCTTTTCGATTTCGGCTTTGGCTTCCATTTCGTCCATCGACGAGGTATTAACCAGGTTTTCGGCAATTTCACGCAAGGCTATGACGGTGGGCTTGTCGTTTTCCGCTGGAACCAGTGGATCGGCACCCTGTGCAATTTGTCGCGCACGACGTGACGCCAGTAGCACCAGGTCAAAGCGGTTTTCTACATGCTCGAGACAATCTTCTACGGTAATTCGCGCCATGTAATTGGTTCCAGGATCAAAAAGGGGCGCAATCATAGCGAAAAAAGCTATAAATCTAAAGGCTTATCGCTAAAAAAACCTATTTGATTTCGTCTGGAATCGAGTCCACCAGGGACCGGTATTTGAGCTTTTGCCGGGGCAGGGTCAGGCCCTGGGTGTGGATGATCGAGTCGAGATCGAATAATGCCTGCTCGAAAGCATCGTTGATGACCAGGTATTCGGCGTCATGATAGTGTGACATTTCCCGATCGGCGTCACGCATACGCCGACTAATCGTGCGTTCATCATCGGTGCCGCGCAGGCGCAGGCGTTGTTCCAGCTCCTCGCGTGAAGGCGGCAGGATAAAAATGCTGACCGTTTCCGGTATTTTGGCTTTTACCTGGCGTGCACCCTGCCAGTCGATTTCCAGAATTACGTGTTTGCCACTGGCCAGCAGCGCGTCGACCGAAGCCCTTGCAGTACCGTAACAATTATCGAATACCTGCGCATGCTCGAGAAATTCATCGCTATCGATCATGCTGTTGAATTCTTCCAGGGTTACGAAATGATAGGCTTTGCCGTCGACTTCGCCCGGGCGTATCGCCCGCGTCGAATGTGACACGCATACCGCAACCGCATCAGCACGCTTTTCCAGCAGCGCCTTGACCAGGCTGGTTTTGCCAGCACCCGAAGGTGCCGAAATGGTAAACAGGCATGCAGTATTCAATGGGGGTTCCGGGACAGGTCCGCTTCTGTATCACGACATTCTATTGTAATGACAGATCAACTATAGACCAATACACTCTCGGCACTAAACTCAAAAAACAATCAAATGCTGAGCGAAGAATATCTGCAACGCTTCGGCGGTCTGGGCCGAATGTTTGGTGTGGCCGCACTGGAACCCCTGCAGCGGGCGCAGTTTTGTATCGTGGGCGTTGGCGGGGTCGGATCCTGGGCGGCGGAAGCCTGCGCTCGCTCGGGCATAGGCAATATAACGCTGATCGATCATGACGATATCCATATCAGCAATACCAATCGCCAGCTGCACACGCTGACAAATAGCATCGATCGCTCCAAGGTCGAAGTGCTGCGCGAACGAATTATCACGATCAACCCCGAGTGTAACTGCAGCGCGATCGACGACCTGGTCACGCGCGGCAATATAGAAAAATTTAATTTCGCTCAGTTCGATTATGTCATCGACGCCATCGACCATGTCAGTCATAAACTCAGCCTGATGCATCATTGTCGGCGTAACAAGATCCGCTGCGTCTCGACAGGTGGCGCCGGCGGTCTTACCGATCCAACCCAGATCACAATCAAGGACCTGACCCTGAGCTTCAATGACCCGCTGCTCGCCAAGGTGCGTTCGACGCTGCGCCAACAGCTGGGGTACAGCCGCAACCCTAAGCGTCGCTACGCAATGGATTGTGTATTTTCTAGCGAACAACCGATCTACCCGGCAGAGAATGGCGGGGTCAGTTACGCAAAACCGGAAATGCCGGAGCGCAGCACTCTCGACTGTGACACCGGGATTGGCTCATTCGTTAGCGTTACCGCCTGCTTCGGCTTTACCGCGGTCGCGCATGCGATCAAAAAGTATCTGCACAAAACTTCCAGGTGTTCTTGATACCGTAGAAGTGCCGTTTCAGAAACACTAAGGCAGTCACAGTCGCCACAATGTGCTCGCTATTTTATTACTAGCCGCTTTCCGGTAAGCAGTCGTTCGCGATCAGAAGGAAACAGGCAGCTCA